>JBFIMP010000280.1:0-3401 GCA_041611635.1 Christiangramia sp. | reverse complement strand
TAGTTTAAAAACCAGGTAAAACTATATCATCGCAGGCTTTATTCAATTTTATTTTTGAAAACTTTGGCAAAGATAAATTATTGAAAAAGACCTTTGCTAAACTGCTTTTTAGAGATCACGGCTTCATCTTTGAATTCTATAAGATTCACCTGAGGCTCGTTATATACCTTTATCTCACTTTTACCTTTAGCTCTCACGTTAAGGGTATCTGTAACATTGATCTTGATCTCTGAATTTCTCTGGGCAAGAAGTTCAGCCGTTACACTGGTTAGCTTCTCTCCATCAAAACTGGAAGATTGATCTGCTCTTATTTTAAATCGCTGGATATCCCCCTCGATTCTGGCAGCCGCTTTCTCATAAATATCCACATTAAAATCTGGCGCGTTTACCAGAGCTTTAAGATCTGAAGATTGATTCAGTTGAAAATCGACCATGGCGGCAGTTAGATTAAGTTCAGATTTTGCATCATCGTTCTGTATAAGCCTGAAGTCTTTAGCTCTAATGGTTAAAAAGGCTTTGGCATCTTTTCTTGTTTCCAGCTTAAAATTACCAACATAAAGGTCCTGAAGGGATTCCAGTTCAATATTATCGGTAATAAGAATATCTTTTAAGGTATCTGAAAAGGTGATCCTTAATTCCTGCTTTTTAGTCCTGCTGAATTCCTTAAAAGGTTTTATATGCAAGATACCGTCCCTTACTTCAGATTGAATAAGATCATGCAGATTATCGTCTGCCTCGATCTCGATCATAGACCTGTTCCCTTTTAATATCCCTATCTTAAAATCACCTTCGGCCTGTATCGAATGAAAAGAGGACAGGTCATATTGTTCGGTTTTTACATTCCTGCTGCCTTTAACTTTTTCCTGGGCTTTACAGGAGATGAAAATAATAAGTAGTAGAAGTGGTAGTTTTTTTAGCATGTATGAGATTTAGATTTATCTCAAATATAACAAAAGCCCCAGATTAGAGGCTTTTGTTTTTGATTGATTAGGATTCCAGCACAAATTGCCGGGATTCCAGACATTTAAGTAACTCGATAGCATCCTTTTGATACTCGTGATGGGCGGTTTTAGGTTCTTCTAGGTGTTGGCCAAATAGAAGACCCATGATAAAACTTATTACAAGGTTGATCAGGGAACTCATGATTGTGTATTTATCTCAATTCCATGGTTGTCTATTTTTACACGATTCGCTCTTCTATCGTTCACCTCTATACCTTCATCATTAACGCGAATATTCATTTCTTCCCCGTTAACATCGATCCTGGCATTAAAATCATCAGAGGAATCCCAGTCACTTTCTTCATCATCCCAGGCCTCGTTGTCGTCATCCCAGCTTTCTTTCGGGCAATCTCCACAGCGGGTTTCATTTTCCAGTATCTGAAGGTAGTGACCTTCCTCACCACTAATTAAAATGTCTCCGTAAGATTCATAATTTCGATGAAAAGATGAGGTGTTTTCATCTGCAAATAGCGTTGAACCTTCTGGAAGGTAAACAGTGACCTGTATTTCCTGGTCGCGGTAACCAAAGTTGGAGTCTGTAGTAAAGTAACTATCCAGCAATAGTTCATTACCCATGAGGCTGGTAGAATATTCTATATTCTGGGCTCTTTCCTTTGCATCCTGAAAATTCTTTCCTTCAGCAGACTTCAGGACTTCAATCCTCCCCAGGGAATCCTTGGTAGACTTCACAATAAGTCTTATATCGTTCCCTACGATGATTTTCTTATTATCATTAAAAGCAAGTCTGAAATCTGAGCTCTTCCAGGTTTTCCCGGTAAGCTCATTATTATGCCTCATTCTTAGAAAAACAGTATCATTCGGGGTGATCGCAAGCCTCTCAGTATTGGCGACTTCGCCATCAAAAGCACGATTGGTTGCCTGGCTAATTCCTATAACAGTTAAGCCAATGATCGAGATAAGCCAAACTCCTAATAATGTGAGTAAAGCTATCCTGCCAAGTGATTTAAGGTTCTTCACGAGAATCTTCAATCCTAAAACGAACAGGAAGAAGAATGGAATTCCTACAGCGAAGAAGGCCAGTAGCGATATTAACCAAATTGGTGCGCCACTGTTTACCACGTCTATATAGTCTGTCCATGGAGCTTCTATGATTCCAAAAGTTCCAACCGCGAATAGACCAACGAATAATCCTATTAAGGTAGAACCGGCGATTAATAATAAAAGTATACCTACGAATTTTACGATCAGTTTCAGACAGAACTTGATGATGTCACCAAGGGTTGTAGCTGCAGAGCTGGCTCCGGCAGATGCCTGTTTGCCATATTTCTCATAGTCCACATTTTTTATACTATCTGAAACCTCGTGAAAACCCTCGCGTATCTTTTTCTCGATATTGCTGACGGTAACCTCCTCTCCGCGCATAGCCAGTTTATCGGCCGTGGTTTTTGCCTCGGGAACAAAGATCCAGAAAGCGATATAAATAAGAATGAACGCTCCACTGGAGAATATGGTTAGCAAGATCCATAATAATCTTACCCAGATAGCTTCAATCCCCAGGTAATGTGCAAGCCCTGAAGATACACCTCCTAAATGGCCATTCTCTGTATCTCTAAACAATTGCTTTCCTACAGTTTTTGTGGTTTTCGTCCGCTTTGGTTCGTCTTCGAAGATCTCTTCATCTACCATATAATCTTCAGGTTGCCCCATGATAGTGATGACTTCTTCAACCTCTTTGATGCTGATCACCTGACGGTCATTCTTGATCTTCTCATTAAATAATTCAGCAATACGGGCCTCGATGTCTGAGATGATCTCATCACGACCCTGCGTATTCGAAAAAGAATGCTTAATGGCTTCCAGATACTTCTGTAGTCTGGCATAGGCATCTTCATCTATATGAAAGAATGTGCCGGCAAGATTTATATTTACTGTCTTATTCATGGTTCTTCTTTTTTTGAGTGGTTACGATGTTAACTGCAGATTGCAATTCTTCCCAGGTTCCTGTGAGTTCCCTGAGGAATATTTTCCCTGTTTCGGTGAGCCCGTAATATTTTCTAGGCGGCCCACTGGTGGATTCTTCCCAACGATAATTGAGTAATCCTGCATTTTTAAGCCTGGTGAGTAAAGGGTAGATTGTACCCTCCACGACCAATAGTTTAGCGTCCTTTAATGTATCCAGAATCTCTGCCACATAGGCATCCTCATCCCGGAGAACCGAGAGAATACAATATTCCAGTACACCCTTACGCATTTGGGCTTTTGTATTTTCAATCTTCATAGTGTTTGTTTTTGGGAGTCATTAAACTGTTCATTTTTTGATTGATTAAAGTGATGATTAGCGTCGTTCGGTTTCTCCGAACCTAAAAACTTGATGGTTAGCGGGTATTTATATAACTGTCCCTCGTTTGCTTTAATACTCGCATTGATAACCGCGAATAG
>JBFIMP010000279.1:0-3447 GCA_041611635.1 Christiangramia sp. | reverse complement strand
TTGATCTATACTGGCGATCAAAAGATCACTTTGTCTGGAATCATTTTTAAGCTGAAGTAAATTGGTAAGCTTGTCGTTCACTTCTGGAAAATATTTCCCAATAAGTTCTGAAGCCTTGAACTCATCAATTCCCTTAGAGATCTTAAGTAGTTTGAACAAGGGAATACCTACGAAATTATAGAGCAGCAGAACCTCTACCAGGACGAATAACCAGAAGAGAATACTTCGACCCGTTGTTGAAAGCCAGAGAAAATATTCCAGGCTTACGACCAATAGAAAATAAAGAAGACCGGTAGCGAAAAACAGTATGCTCCCTTTAAGTATTAGGTTGAGATAATACTTTTTTATAAAAGCTTCCAGTTTCTGCTGCACCAGCCCGAAATTCCCCATTTTCATTGCAATATTTCCTTAAAAATACAATAAAATTAGTTCTTATTCAGGATGTATGATTCAGGGTTTAGGATTGGATCAATAAGGTTGTATCTTTGCTCACAAAAAATTAAAAAACATGTCTTCTAAAGTAAGAGTAAGATTTGCTCCCAGCCCTACAGGACCATTACATATAGGTGGTGTAAGAACTGCCCTTTATAATTATTTATTCGCCAAAAAACACGGAGGTGATTTTGTGTTGAGAATTGAAGATACAGATCAAAACCGTTTTGTAGAAGGAGCTGAAGATTATATCATAGAATCTCTGAACTGGTGTGGAATTCCTTATGATGAAGGCCCAGGAAAGGAAAAAGGATTTGGTCCCTATAGACAAAGTGAGCGCAAGGATAAGTATCGTGAATATGCTGAACAGTTAATAGAATCTGGTGACGCCTATTATGCTTTTGATACCGCAGATGAACTTGATGCCCATAGAAAAGACCATGAGGAAAAAGGGAAAACCTTTATCTATAATTGGCACAATCGCCAGAAATTAAAAAATTCACTGTCTCTTTCCCAGGAAGAAGTGCAGGAAAAACTGGATGCAGACGAGGCATATGTGATCCGTTTTAAATCTCCTCAGGATGAAATTTTACATCTAAAAGATGTGATTCGGGGTGATATGGAGATCGATACCAATATCCTGGACGATAAAGTCCTTTTTAAAAGTGACGGAATGCCGACCTATCACCTGGCGAACATCGTTGATGATCACCTAATGGAGATCACGCATGTTATTCGTGGAGAAGAATGGCTCCCATCTCTGGCTTTACACTATATGCTATACCGTGCATTTGGCTGGAAAGCTCCAGAATTTGCTCATCTCCCACTTATACTTAAACCGCAGGGAAAAGGAAAATTAAGTAAAAGAGATGGTGAAAAAATGGGATTCCCGGTATTTCCTTTAGAATGGAAAGATCCAAAATCTGGAGATATCTCTACCGGTTACCGCGAGGAAGGATATTTCCCGGAAGCCGTGGTAAACATGCTTGCCTTTTTAGGATGGAACCCGGGTACAGAGCAGGAATTTTTCAAACTTGAAGAACTTAGTAAAGCATTTGAACTGGAACGTGTACATAAAGGCGGAGCTAAATTTGATCCTGAAAAAACCAAATGGTTCCAGCAACATTATATGCAGGAAGCAGATAATGCATTTTTAGCTGATGAATTTGAAAAACAGCTAAAGGAGAAGGAGATCAAGGCAGATAAGAAGTATATCGCAGCAGTGGTCGCTTTAATTAAAGAAAGAACTGTTTTCGTAGAAGATTTCTGGGACCAAGGATATTTCTTTTTTATCGCCCCTACTTCTTTTGACCCTAAAGATTCGAAAAAAGCATGGAAAGAAGAAACTAATGAGCTACTCAATGAACTTCATGACTTCTTAAAACCGGTAGAAAATTTTGAAGCAGAGAATCTTCAGGAAACTGTGAAAGGCTGGATTAAAAGTAAGGAAATTGGTTTTGGAAAGGTAATGATGCCATTGCGAGTTGCTTTGGTAGGAGCCTTACAGGGACCAGATCTTTATAAGATCGCCGAATTCATTGGAAAGGAAGAAACATTAGCCAGAATAAAAAAAGCTACCGAAACACTATCCTAAAAATTATTTAAGATCATAAAGAAAACCGGCTTAGAATTGTTTCAAAGCCGGTTTTTTATTTTCACAAGGTTTCAACCTTTTATGCTTAAATTGAAGCATTCATAATTTAACAATTACAACATGCTTAATTTAGTATTTCTACCCATTCTTGTGGTCCTCTTGATCCTGGTAATATTTTCAGGGATCTTTATTGTAAAACAGCAAACTTCGGCGATCATAGAACGCTTTGGAAGATTCACCAGTATTAGAAGCTCTGGATTACAACTTAAAATTCCGTTTATAGACCAGGTTGCCGGAAGAATTAATTTAAAAGTGCAGCAACTTGATGTGATGGTAGAAACAAAGACCAAAGATAATGTCTTTGTGAAACTTAAGATTTCGGTACAATTCCAGGTGCGAAAGGATAATGTGTATGATGCCTTCTATAAGCTTGAAAGTCCTCACGACCAGATAACAGCCTATGTTTTTGACGTTGTTCGAGCAGAAGTGCCTAAAATGAAGCTGGACGATGTTTTTGAACGCAAGGATGACATCGCTATCGCGGTAAATCGTGAATTGAATGAGGCTATGCAGTCTTATGGGTATGATATCATCAAAACCCTGGTTACAGATATAGATCCAGATGTACAGGTGAAAGCCGCTATGAACCGTATAAATGCCGCAGAAAGAGAAAAAGTTGCAGCAGAATATGATGCCGAGGCAGACAGGATTAAGATCGTGGCCAAGGCACGGGCAGAAGCAGAAAGCAAGCGTTTACAGGGACAGGGTATTGCAGACCAGCGTCGCGAGATAGCGAGAGGACTGGAAGAAAGTGTGGATGTCTTAAATAATGTAGGTATTAATTCACAGGAAGCTTCGGCATTGATAGTGGTCACACAGCATTATGACACCCTGCAGGCCATAGGCGAAGAGACAAATTCCAATTTAATACTATTACCAAATTCTCCCCAGGCCGGTAGCGATATGTTAAACAATATGGTAGCATCTTTCACCGCTTCCAATCAAATTGGAGAAGCAATGAAGGAACAGAACAGGAAACAAGCAGGTAAGTCTAGGAAAGATAGAAATAACGATGATGCATAAAAAAAAGCCCCTATTGGGGCTTTTTAAATTTTATAATGACTGATTATTTTTTGGTTGAAGCAATCACTTTTTTCACCCCTATAATTTTAGAAACAGCTTTTAAGACCAGAGCTTTTTGGATGATAGAACCTATGGTACTGCCAATGAGCGAAATCGGACTCAGACTATCTTTTGTTTGATCAATACTTAATTTGATCTCTTCCTTATCTATTTCGGTTTGAAGTTTCAAGATCTTAAGATCTTTATCTATTTCTTCGAAGGATGAAGATACTCTCATTAGTCGTCTTTATTGTTAAATACAGCTTTAGAGAATTTTCTTAAAATCAATTTCTCTATAG
>JBFIMP010000278.1:0-3466 GCA_041611635.1 Christiangramia sp. | reverse complement strand
TTTCAAAGATCGCATGCATTAACTCTTTGTCCAGAGGTTTTATGAATTTCATATCGTAATGCGCGATATTAACTGTATTGCCAAGCTTCTCTATGGCAGCTTTCACGTTCGCCGCCATATTTCCAATGCTCAGTACAGCAATCTCATCACCTTCCTTCAAACACTCTCCTCTGCCGATCAAAATTCTTTCAAAGGGAAGTTTCCATTCTTTCAAAACACCGCGGCCCCGTGGATATCTAATAATCAAAGGAGCGTTTAGTCCTAATTGCGCAGTATAAAGCAGGTTTCTTAATTCAATTTCATTTCGGGGAGCTGCGATCATGAGGTTTGGAATTGCCCGGGCATAGGCTATATCGAATACTCCATGGTGCGTCGCACCATCTTCACCCACCAGTCCTGCCCGGTCCAAACAAAAAACGACTGGTAGATTCTGTAAGGCTACATCGTGGATCAATTGATCGTAGGCTCTCTGCAAAAAAGTAGAATAGATCGCACAGTACACGGTAAAACCCTGGGTCGCCATTCCGGCAGATAAGGTCACGGCATGTTGCTCAGCGATGCCTACATCGAATGCCCTTTCTGGAAAAGCTTCCATCATATATTTTAAGGAACTGCCTGTAGGCATTGCCGGGGTAATTCCTATTATCTTTTCATTTTTCTCTGCAAGCTCCACCAGGCTTAGTCCAAATACGTCCTGGTATTTTAAGGGCAAGCCATCGGTGTCGTATTTAAGAAGCTCCCCGGTATCCGGCTCAAATTTACCGGGAGCATGGTATTTTACCTGGTCCTCTTCGGCCTTTTTGAGCCCTTTGCCCTTCTTTGTGATCACATGCAGGAACTTAGGACCCTTAATGGCCTTCATCTCTGTGAGCACCTTTAAAAGGCCTGGCAGATCATGGCCATCTACAGGGCCAAAATACTTAAAATTAAGTGCTTCTATAATATTACTACTAGCCGGTTTATGACCCACGCGGGCTTTGGTAAGATATTCCTTCAAAGCACCTACGCTGGGATCTATCCCAATGGCATTATCATTTAGAATGACCAGAAGATTCGCCTTGGTAACACCTGCATGATTTAAACCTTCAAAAGCCATCCCACTTGCAATAGAAGCATCCCCTATGACTGCGATATGCTGTTTTTCGGTTTCTCCTTTAAGATTAGAAGCTATAGCCATTCCCAGGGCTGCTGAAATTGAGGTCGATGAATGTCCTACACCAAAAGTATCATATTCGCTTTCTTCTCTTTTCGGGAACCCGCTTAAACCATCCATTTGTCGGTTGGTATCAAAAACATCACGCCTGCCGGTGAGGATCTTATGCCCGTAGGCCTGGTGGCCAACGTCCCAAACAAGAAGATCTTCTGGAGTATTAAAAATATAATGCAGGGCAATAGTTAGTTCTACCACCCCAAGACTGGCACCAAGATGCCCTTCTTTAGTCGCAACAATATCTATAATAAACCTGCGAAGTTCCTGGGCGAGTTGAATCAACTCATTTTCTTTCAGTTTTCGAAGGTCTTTAGGTGTATTTATTTTTTTAAGGATCCCGGCCATACCCCGCAAAGTTACATTAAGCAAACTGAATTGTGAACAGAAGCCCGATAATGAAGGCTCAAAATTTCTATCTTTCGGAAAAATTGAGATATGCTATCACCCTTCAATGATGAATATTTTATGAAAAAGGCCCTGGAAGAAGCCGAATCTGCCTATGAAAAAGGAGAAATTCCGGTTGGTGTGGTCGTTGTTATTAATGACAAGATCATCGCTCGCGGGCACAACCTTACCGAAACCCTGAATGATGTGACTGCCCATGCCGAAATGCAGGCAATCACTGCGGCAGCGAATTTTCTTGGAGGAAAATATCTTCAAAAATGCACCATGTATATAACCCTGGAACCCTGCCAGATGTGCGCAGGTGCACTTTACTGGAGCCAGATCTCTAAGATCGTATTCGCCGCAGAGGATTCACAACGCGGTTACCGAAAATTCGGAGTACAGCTGCACCCAAAGACCGAGGTTAAAACCGGGATCATGCAGGAAGAAGCATCTTCCCTATTGAAAAGATTCTTTATAGAAAGACGTAACCTGAATTAAGAAAAGCGAAACCTTAGCTAATCACCCACAATAATTTTGCTAACAAAGTAAACAAATGTAATGGTTCCGCTTTTTCTATAAATTACATGTCTGCAGGCAATTCAGTAACTTTTATATAATCTATATAAAACTTGTCTGGCAGAGCTTCATCATTGATCTCGGCTCCTCCCAGGTTACCTCCCACAGCAACATTTATAAGAAAATAGAAGTCCTTTTTAAAAGGGTAATGCTGCTCATCATACTTATTGGGTACAAACTTATAGAGCGACTGCCCATCTACAAAGAACTCTATATATTCCTGGGTCCAGATCGCCTTATAGGTATGATAACCTTCTTCTATATTCTCGATTTTGGTCTTTTTGGTATTAATGGTATTCCCGTGACTTGCCGGAGTATGAAGAGAGGTAAAGACCTTTCCCGGTTCTCTCCCAATATATTCCAGGATATCAATTTCACCGCTGGCAGGCCAGCCTACTTCAGAAATATCTGAGCCCAGCATCCATATTGCCGGCCAGAGTCCTTTGGTAGTAGCCAATTTTGCCCTTACCTCTATAACCCCGTAAATAAATTCTACTTTGTCTTTAGAATTGATCTTTCCTGAATAATATGTACCATCCTTTCTTAAAGCAATAATAACAAGGTTACCATCATTTACCTGAACATAATTCCTGTTGTAAATCTGCTTCTCATTATTACCCCAGCCGCATAGATCAGGGCAACCATCTCCTTCTTCATAATTCCAGACGTTCATGTTCAGACTATCTCCGTTAAAATCGTCCTGGAAAATGATCTTTTCCTGGGACCTCACAGAGAACAACGTCCCTATTATAAAGCTTCCGGCAAGTAGGAATCTGGAAAATTTAAGCATTACTTATTAAAATTTAATTTAACTGTCTTCAGGTCTTCGGAATTTCCTCCAACCATCAGCTCGAATTCACCTTCTTCTGCTTCCCATTTCTCTGAAGCCGTAAAGAATTCAAGCATTTTCTCATCGATGTTAAACTCAAGGTTCTTGGTTTCTCCCGGTGCCAATTCTACCATTTCAAAACCTTTAAGTTCCTTGATAGGTCTCGCTACACTAGCTACCAGATCATGCAAATAAAGCTGTACCACTTCCTTACCTTTTACAGCACCAGTATTGGTAATTGATACACTTAAGGTCACAGAACTGCCTGCACTTAAATCTGAAGAAGACAAATTAGGCTCTCCATATTCAAAACTGGTATAACTAAGTCCATATCCAAAAGGATATAATGGCCCGTTGGTGATATCTGTATAATGCGAATAAGTTACATGCTGATCGTTGGAAGGTCTACCTGTATTCATTCTGTTATAATACAACGGTTCCTGACCTACAGCTCTTGGGAAAGA
>JBFIMP010000277.1:0-3498 GCA_041611635.1 Christiangramia sp. | reverse complement strand
CTAACCAGGAAGAGATCAACAGGCTGCAGTTCATCACCGAGGAGACCCAGAAAATGCTGGTTAAAGAATTAAGACAACCCTATTTTGGCTGGTGGTTCAAGCTTAGTGGGAAAATAGATGGTTACCTCCAATTAACCACGGAAGCGCGAGAAATACTAAAAGGAATAGTGAAGGATAGAAGGCAGTCTCAGGAGAGATTCGATGATCTTCTAGACATGCTTCTGGAATCTAAATACGAGGATGGTAATTTTATGGATGAGGAGCAGCTGATAGATGAGATCCTTATCCTTTTTACCGCAGGTCATGAGACCACCTCCAATGCGCTTACTTTTACCTGCGAACTTTTAGCCAGAAATCCCGAATGGCAGGAAAAGATATTCCGGGAGATCACATCGCTTAAAAAGGAGGATGATGATCTTATGGCGATTGTTACCAAATGCGAAAAAACCCAGCAGGTTATCGAAGAATCCATGCGTCTCTATCCGCCGGCATATTTTATTGACCGTGTGAATGTAGAAGCAGATGATTTTGACGGGAAGCACTTTGAGAAAGGTTCCAATTTATTGTTTTCGTTATATGAAATTCACAGGCATCCAGATCTTTGGGAGGATCCCGAAGATTTTAAGCCGGAGAGATTCGGTGGAAACAGCAGAAAGTATTCCTCACAATATTTTCCTTTTGGGGCAGGTCCCAGAAAATGTATAGGAAATAATTTTGCCATGTTCGAGATGATCATCGCTATTACCGAACTAATGTCTCAATATAAGATCTCAAAGGTTACCACACCAATTGAAATAAAACCTCTCATCACCCTGAAACCTAAGAATGCTTTTCTAAAGTTTGAAAAACGTTTTTAATGATTCAAAATAGAGCTGCAAATACCGAATTGATAAAGTCTGAGGCAAAACGCCTCGGCTTTCTTTCATGCGGAATATCTAAAGCTGAATTTCTTGAAGAAGAAGCTCCCAGGCTGGAGAACTGGCTTAAATCTAATATGCATGGGGAAATGCGCTATATGGAGAATTATTTCGATAAGCGGTTGGATCCAACCAAGCTGGTGCCTGGATCCAGAAGTGTGATCTCCCTGTTGCTGAATTATTATCCAAATGAACTTCAGAATAAGGAATCCTATAAGATCAGCAAATATGCCTACGGCAGGGATTATCATTTTGTGATCAAGGATAAACTGAAAGAATTATTATCTACTCTTCAGGATGAAATTGGGGATTTTCATGGACGGGCTTTTGTAGATTCTGCGCCTGTTCTGGATAAGGCCTGGGCTGCCAGGAGCGGATTAGGCTGGATAGGAAAACATTCAAACCTGCTCTCCAAGCAAACCGGTTCATTCTATTTTATTGCCGAGCTTATCGTAGACCTGGACCTGGAATATGATACCCCCGTGACCGATCATTGTGGTAGCTGTACTGCCTGCATAGATGCCTGCCCTACCAATGCTATAGTGGAACCATATAAGGTTGATGGCAGTAAATGCATCTCTTACTTCACGATAGAATTAAAAGATGAATTGCCAGATTCATTTAAGGATAAGTTCGACGACTGGATGTTTGGCTGTGATGTGTGCCAGGATGTTTGTCCCTGGAACCGCTTTTCAAAACCCCACAACGAACCTCTATTTAATCCGCATCCAGACCTTCTATCTAACGATAAAAAAGACTGGGAGGAGATCACCCGTGAGACTTTCAATGAGATATTCCGCAAATCTGCGGTGAAGCGGACTAAATTCGAAGGTCTAAAAAGAAATATCAGCTTTTTAAAAGAATAGATTTCTATTTAAAGTTAGCTTACTACCTTTGCTATTAAGCCAAAAAATTGAATTATGAGTAACACTTCCAGAAAGAGAAGAGAGGCACTGGTTTATCATGCAAAACCGAAGCCTGGAAAAATTGAAGTTGTACCAACTAAAAAATACGCCACCCAAAGAGATCTCTCTCTGGCATATTCTCCCGGTGTAGCCGAGCCCTGTCTGGAAATTGAAAAAGATAAAGAGAACGCATATAAGTATACCACTAAGGGAAATCTTGTGGCTGTGATCTCGAACGGGACAGCCGTATTAGGACTTGGGGACATTGGTCCCGAGGCTTCAAAACCGGTAATGGAAGGTAAGGGGCTGCTCTTTAAGATTTTCGCAGATATTGATGTTTTCGATATAGAAGTGGATACCAAAGATGTGGATAAATTCATTGAAACGGTAAAAAATATCGCTCCTACCTTTGGAGGAATTAACCTTGAAGATATCAAGGCTCCCGAAGCTTTTGAGATCGAACAACGTTTAAAAGCTGAACTGGATATTCCGGTTATGCATGATGATCAACATGGAACCGCGATCATTTCTGCTGCGGCATTGCTTAATGCCCTTGAACTGGCAAAAAAGAAGATCGAGAAGGTAAAGATCGTTATAAGTGGGGCGGGAGCTGCAGCGGTTTCCTGTACTAAGCTTTATAAGGCTTTTGGTGCCAAGGCTGAAAATATAGTAATGCTGGATAGTAAGGGCGTTATTAGAAAAGATAGAACTAATCTTTCTGAAGAGAAAGAAGAATTTGCTACAGCCAGGAAAATTGATACCCTGGAGGAGGCTATGAAAAATGCCGATGTATTCGTTGGGCTTTCTATTGCCAATATTGTTTCTCCCGAGATGCTGAAGAGTATGGCTAAAAGGCCTATCGTTTTCGCTATGGCTAATCCAAACCCTGAAATAGATTATGATCTGGCTATGAAAACCAGGAAAGACATCATTATGGCAACTGGTCGTAGTGATCATCCTAACCAGGTAAATAACGTACTTGGTTTTCCATTCATTTTCCGGGGAGCTTTGGATGTAAGAGCTTCAAAGATAAATGAGGAAATGAAAAAGGCCGCTGTCAAGGCTCTGGCTGAACTCGCTAAAGAGGCCGTGCCAGAGCAGGTTAATATCGCCTATGGCGAAACCCGTCTTAATTTTGGGCCAGATTATATTATCCCGAAGCCATTCGATCCAAGGCTTATTGCCAAAGTACCACCCGCAGTTGCCAAAGCGGCCATGGATAGCGGTGTAGCCAGGCAGGATATTCAGGACTGGCAGAAGTATGAAGACGAACTTCTGGAAAGAATGGGTAATGAAAATAAGATTACCCGTTTGTTGATTAACCGTGCCAAGACGAACCCTAAGCGCATTGTGTTTGCAGAAGCAGATCACCTTGATGTGCTTAAAGCGGCGCAGATCGTTAAAGATGAGGGGATAGGTACTCCAATTCTTCTGGGAAGAAGAGAAGTGATCATTGAATTAATGGGTGAAATAGATTTTGAGGATGAAGATGTTTTGATCATCGATCCAAAATCTGATGAGGAAGAAGAGCACCGCAAGAATTATGCTCATAAATACTGGGAAACCAGACACAGGAATGGAGTCACCAAATACGATGCGGAAAAATTAATGCGCGAACGTAATTATTTCGCAGCGATGATGGTGAACGAAGGTGATGCAGATGCCTTGCTTTCAGG
>JBFIMP010000276.1:0-3511 GCA_041611635.1 Christiangramia sp. | reverse complement strand
ATCGATTGGGAAGATGAAAAGCATACCGAGTCGAAGATCTTCGATGCAGACATAGTGATGAAGAGTCCTGGTATTCCTGATACTGCGCCAATGATAATGCAATTGAGAGATAAGGGAATTCCGGTCATTTCAGAGATTGAGTTCGCTTCATGGTTTTCTGAAGTTCCGGTAATTGGAATTACTGGGAGCAACGGCAAAACTACGGTGACCAGCCTTGTGCAGCATCTTTTGAAAGAAGGAGGAGTAAATTCCGCAATGGGTGGGAATATAGGGAATAGTTATGCCAAACTGGTGGCTGAAGAAACCCATGACTGGCATGTGTTGGAGATAAGTAGTTTTCAGTTGGATGGGATCGTGGATTTTAGACCACACATAGCCATCCTTACGAATATCACTCCAGATCATTTGGATAGATATGATTATAAACTGGAGAACTATATCGCTTCTAAATTCAGGATTACGATGAATCAGACCGAGGATGATTATTTCATCTATGACACAGACGATAAAAATATTACAGACTGGCTTGAAAAGAATCCTGTGAGATCTCAAAAACTGCCATTTTCAATAGAGAGGAAAATTGAAAACGGCGCATATATTGAAAATGAAAATATTGTTGTAACAATTAATAACACCAAGTTTACTATGCCAACATCAGAACTTGCTCTTCAAGGCAAACATAATGCTAAGAATGCCATGGCTGCGGCCACGGTTTCGCAGTTACTCCGTATTAGAAAGCAAACGATAAGAGAGAGTATGTCGAATTTCCAGGGAGTGGAACATCGCCTTGAAAAAGTGCTGAAAATTAATAATGTGCTCTACATTAATGATTCCAAGGCTACTAATGTAAATGCTACCTATTATGCGTTAGACAGCATGGAGTCTGAGACTGTCTGGATCGTTGGTGGTGTAGATAAGGGGAATGTTTATGATGATCTTCTTCCGTTAGTGAACGAAAAGGTGAAAGCCATTATTTGCCTTGGGGTAGACAATCAAAAGATTAAAGCCTCTTTCGGAAACATCGTGGAAACAATTACAGAAACCACTACGATGAGTGAGGCGGTACAAATGGCTTATAAGCTAGCTGAAAAAGGTGATAATGTTTTGCTTTCCCCGGCATGTGCCAGTTTCGACCTGTTCGAGAATTATGAGGACAGGGGGAGGCAATTTAAAGAAGCAGTTAGAAATTTATAAATATCAGGTGTGTCAAGCTAAACTTGGTTTAGCTTCTTTTAAAATTAGATCCTGAAACTCCCGAAGCATTGGGGACAGGATGACAATAGAGAAGTAAAAAAATGAGCAACGTTTTTGCAAATCTAAAAGGGGATAAGGTAATCTGGGCGGTAGCCGGACTGTTGGCGATATTTTCATTTTTGCCGGTTTACAGTGCCAGTAGTAACCTTGCATATCTTCATGGAGATGGAAGTACATCTGGGTATCTTGTGATGCATTTCTTCCATTTGCTTTTAGGATTTTGTGTGTTATTTGCTGTTCATAAAATACCTTATCATTATTTCCGCGGAATTTCCATTCTGCTATTACCGGTAATCATCGTATTGCTATTGTTTACTATTGCGCAGGGAACCACTATTGAAGGTGCTTATGCCAGTAGATGGATACAGATTCCTATATTGAATGTTTCTTTTCAATCCTCAACATTAGCAGCGGTTGTACTAATGGTCTACGTGGCCAGATACTTATCAAAGATCACTGAAAAAACCGTCACCTTTAAGGAAACAATTCTCCCGCTTTGGTTGCCCGTATTCGTTGTTTTAGTATTAATTTTACCGGCCAATTTTTCCACCACAGCCATCATTTTCTGTATGACGCTGGTGTTGATGTTCTTAGGCGGTTATCCTATAAAATACCTGGGAGCGATCGTTGGAGCGGGAATTATAATACTGAGTATTTTCATACTTACAGCTAAGGCATTTCCGGGATTATTACCTAACAGGGTTGATACATGGACCAGCAGGATTGAAACATTTTTTGATGATGAAGAAGGAACTGAGCAGTACCAGGTCGAGCGAGCAAAAATTGCAATCGCTCAGGGAGGTATTACGGGTACCGGTATTGGGAAAAGCGTTCAAAGAAATTTTTTACCTCAATCGTCTTCAGATTTTATCTACGCGATCATAGTTGAAGAAATGGGCTTGATAGGCGCTTTTGGAGTGATGCTTGCATATTTGTTATTGCTTTTCAGAATAGTGATCGTCGCGACCAAAGCCAATACCATCTTCGGTAAACTTGTCGTGATGGGTGTAGGGTTGCCTGTGGTTTTTCAGGCGCTTATAAATATGGGGGTTGCCGTTGAATTATTTCCGGTTACGGGCCAAACACTGCCGCTGGTTAGTAGTGGGGGGACGTCCATCTGGATGACCTGTATCGCATTGGGAATCATTTTGAGCGTAAGTGCCAAACGGGAAGAATTAAAGGAATTTGAAAATAGAGAATTTGATAGCGAGGAAGAAAATCCTCTGGACATCTTAAGCGAAGCAATATGAAAGAAGGTTTACGCGTCATATTATCCGGTGGAGGAACAGGAGGACATATCTATCCTGCAATTGCCATAGCCGACGAAATAAAGAGAAGGTATCCGGATGCTGAAATCCTTTTTGTTGGAGCAAAAGATCGCATGGAGATGCAGAAGGTCCCGCAGGCAGGTTATGAGATCGAAGGTCTTTGGATAAGTGGTGTGGATAGATCTTTTAGTCTTAGGAATTTCATTTTTCCGTTCAAATTAATGAGCAGTCTTTCCAGATCAAGAAAGATCATTAAAAGATTTAAACCCGATATAGTGATTGGGACAGGTGGCTTTGCCAGCGGACCTTTGCTAAGGGTTGCAATATCTAAAGGAATACCAACCTTAATACAGGAGCAGAATTCGATACCGGGAATCACCAATCGTATTCTGGCGAAGTATACAGATAAGATTTGTGCAGCTTACGAAAAAGTAAAGGAGGTCTTTCCTGCTGAAAAAACCATTATTACCGGGAACCCGGTGAGACAGGATCTTTTAGAGGTAAATAAACTAAAGGAAGAGGCTTTAAATTATTTTAAGCTTTCCAAGGATAAAAAAACTGTTCTGGTGCTTGGAGGAAGCCTTGGTGCCAGGAGAATCAATAAACTTATAGAGAACGACCTTAAAAAGTTTAAGGATGAAGATGTTCAGCTCATCTGGCAGATAGGGAAGCTATACTATGATGAGTATAAAAAATACGATTCGGTTAATGTAAGAGTCAAAGAATTCATCAATAGGATGGATTATGCCTATGCTGCAGCAGATGTGATCATTTCAAGAGCGGGAGCGGGTAGTGTTTCTGAACTTTGTATCGTTGGAAAACCGGTATTATTTATCCCTTCACCAAATGTGGCCGAAAATCACCAGGCCAAGAACGCCATGGCAGTTACAGATCAAGATGCTGCTTTAATGATCACTGAGGACGAATTGACCGAAAGATTTGAACTATGTTTTTTCAGTCTTTTACAGGATGAAAGAAGGATGAAGCGT
>JBFIMP010000275.1:0-3519 GCA_041611635.1 Christiangramia sp. | reverse complement strand
CTACTATTTTTCCGGATATCATCTTAGCCGATGATGGAAAGGAAATTATCGTTGAATAACACATGTTCTCTTAACGGGTTTCAGGCACTTAATCGATTGATTTTCAATGTTTCGACTGTAAATTCCTACAAAAAATGTTAAAAATCATTAAAATTTAGTAATATTTTAAGCTTGAAGTGTATTTAATCGATTAAAAATGTACATTTATCTTCCCTGATTCTAATACATGAACCTATGAAGAATATTACATTTACAGGATTGACATTAATTTTTTGTACTCTGTTTCTTACATCATGCTCAAAGGATAGTCTGCAAGACGATGTTACAGCTTATGATCAGGTTGTAACTGAAAAAGTAGAATATCAATACAGTACCATAGAAGTGGAGATTCTGGATGAATTGAATTTATACAGGAAGGCTCTCGGACTAAATCAGCTTAGACCTTTAGCAGAGCTTTCTTTAGAGTCTGAGGATCATAATATGTATATGATCGAAGAAGGTGTGGTAAGCCATGATAATTTTTCTTTAAGAGCTTCTGAGCTAATGAATAAGGTTGGAGCAAAGGCTGTTGCAGAAAATGTAGGCTTTGGGTATAAGACATCTGGTGCAGTTGTAAACGCCTGGTTAAAGAGTAAAGGTCATAGGGAGAATGTAGAAGGAGGATTTACCCACTTTGGTATCTCGGTTAGACAGGATGAAAATGGTAAAAATTATTTCACGAATATCTTTATAAAGAAATAAAAAATAAAGTTGTTTCCCCCCAAATCGAAAAAGGGTTCAGGCTAGAGGCTGACCCTTTTTTTTATGAACATGAATTACATTCTGAAAAATAGATTTGCTTATTATCCATTTGGAAGGTAAAAATCATTAGTTAGCGAACAAGGTTTAGATTTTTGAATACTTTAATAAGATTTAAATACCTTTTAAGATATTGAAATACTCAATAAAAAAAGCTCAGCATTTCTACTGAGCTTTTTTAATATGATTAGGCTAAACCTAGCTTTTAATGAGTGGTACTCTATCTATATACATTTTTCGATAGGCTGGCTCATTCATGCCGCTTTCGCCAAGCATTTTAAAGTCTATCCTCTCTACCTGGTCTTTGGTGACCTGAGACCTTCCTAGAATCGCGTTCAGTGCTTTATTTAATAGAGGTTCATTTTCATCTCCAAGAACTCCAAAATCGTTAAGATTTTCTACGTATTCTATATCTGGTGCCAGCCCATTCACATAATCTGTATTTCCAACAGCATTCAGGGATTTGAACACCAGGGGTTGCAGGGCATAGTTGTGGTTATTGTTTAAATCATCTTTAGTAAAATCTTCACTATCATAAAGCGTTACCGATGCCTGAAATTTCCCGACCGTCCTGTCACCAACCTGGACCACATTTATATAAGGGTCCAATCCATTGATAATTAATTCACTGGCAGACGCACTGGAACTTGAGGTTAAAATATATACTTCAGATAAATTAAGGCTATTAATCTGTTCACCCGTTCTTAGCCGGTCATCAAACCTGTTTATTAGCGCTTCCGGATTTTGCGATTCATAGAAGTTCTGGTATTTTTCATTCCATCGTTCTTTAATAAAAACCTCGTCTTTGAACTGCCCGGTGATCATACTTGAAAGGTCTTTGGCAGATTCAACAGAACCTCCACCGTTATATCGAAGGTCCAGGATAAGGTCTGTAACACCTGCAGCTTTAAAATCGGCAAAGGCGCTATTCAGCTCATCATCAAAATCTGCTATGAAACTGTTATACATCAGGTAGGCCACTTTTCTTCCTCCAATCTCCAAGACTTTTGAGATATATACAGGATTCTCTGTGTAATTCTCGTCTGTTAATTCAACTTCTTCACCTGTCAAAATGATCTGTCCGTTTACAACGCTTCCTACATTAATAGTGTAGCTCGATTGCTCAATCAGGCTTGAAAAATTTGCAGAAGTTAATTTTTCTCCGTTGATCTCGGTAAACACATTTCCGCGGTGTAGACCGGCTTGTTCGGCAGAAGTACCGGGAAGTACGTAGCGAATTATTCCGAAGATATTATTTGTGCCCGATATCCGGCCAATTCCAAATTTGATCCCTGTGGCACCGCTAACTCCATTGAACCTGTCTTCCAGGTCATTATAATCATCTGAGATAAAACTGAAACGATCTATAGACGCGGTAAGATCATCAAAAAGATCTTCAGGAGATGAGGCACTGGCAAGGAATTCTGTTTTGGCGTTAGAGGATTGGAAATAATTATCTGCCAATTCCGGGACTCTCGATTTATAGAGGTAAATTTCATTGAGGCCTCTGTAAACAAAACTTTCCACTTCAATTTGTGAATTTTCAGAAGAAGTTTCAGTTCCTGAGTTTTCATTTTCTATAATATTCTCATCCTTGGCGCAGGAGATAAAGGTAAATGTGGCCAGAAATAGGCACGCTAGTAATCTCAATTTCATATTTTTCTTTTAATACAGCTACAAACTGTAGGTTCAGCAATTTTTTCATTAATAGTGCAGGAACTATGCCATATAATGTTAAAATTCTGATGATTACAAATAAGAAAAATAAAGATTGAGTGAATTGTATAAAATCAAAAAAGGTTCAGGCTAGAGGCTGAACCTTTTTCTTTACAGTTTGATTTGTGGGGAATCAAACCTACTTAAAGTTTGGAAGGGGCTACTACCAGGGTGTATATATTAGCTGTAATATATCCGGGGGATAAATCTAACAGCAGCACCTTCCTTGTTGGGTGATTATTCCATTTTCACCACACTAAACATGGATCTTCGGTTTAGCTGGTGGTCTTTTTCTGAGCATCGGTCGCATGGGATGGCCGGCTGTGTTTCACCATATCCTTTGTAGGTGGCAATCCTTTCTGGAGCAATACCATTGGCTACCAGGTAATCATAGGTAGACCTGGCCCTGCGTTCAGCGAGTTTTTCGTTATAGGCATTGCTACCCCTGCGATCTGTATGGGAACCTATTTCAATGACCAGTTCAGGATATTCCTCTTTCATGAGTTTGATGAGCTTATCCAGTTCCTTAGCCGCATCGGGACGTATATTTGATTTGTCAAAATCGAAGTAGATGTTCTCTATTTCAGCTAAATAGTCAGGATCTTCCACTGGCTGTAGCTGAATATTATAAATGATCTCTTCCTTTTCATCACTATCTGTGGTGGAAACCTGACCGTTAAAGGTCTGGTATTTTATTTCCTTGGCCTCGATGGGGTAGGTCTTATCCCGGCTGATCTGGGTTTGATAGTTTCCTTCGGCATCGGTTTCCAAAAAGGCGACCTGGGTATTGTTCTCATCCATAAGACGAACGGTTGCTACAGGAATAGGTTTGCCATTGATGGCATCGGTGACCTGCCCTTTAAGGACCAGTGGGTTTAGTTTGTTGAATACATAGGTATCATCGCTAATGCCATCACGGTTGGTGGAGATATAGCCTTCTTTGGAATCACTTACCTGGAAATAGGCAAAGTCATCTTTACTGCTGTTCACAGGTTCTCCCAGATT
>JBFIMP010000274.1:0-3535 GCA_041611635.1 Christiangramia sp. | reverse complement strand
GTTAGATAGATCACAGCAGTGGGTAAGCTTACCAAAGATTTCTAAATAGAAATGCTCAAAAAAATAACAGATCCGGAAGACTTTGGTTTTCCGGATTTTCTTTAGAACTTTCTATTTTTGAAATAATATTGTTTGTCCTCCCCGGTGATCTCTCTAATCACCTTGCAGGGATTTCCGGCGGCGATCACATTGGAGGGGATATCTTTAGTGAGCACACTTCCAGACCCAATTACGCAATAATCGCCAATCGAAATTCCGGGGTTAATTACTACATTTCCACCTACCCAGACATTATTCCCAATAGTTACAGGAATGGCATATTCCCAACCCTGATTTCTTTTTTCAGTATCTATAGGATGTCCTGCAGTGAAAATACTCACATTGGGAGCCAGCATCACATTATCTCCGATCTTCACCTCGGCACAATCCAGAATGATGCAGTTGTAATTGGAATAAAAATTCTCGCCAATAGAAATATTGTAACCGTAATCACAATGAAAAGGCGGTTCTAAATAGAAGTTATCTTTGGAAGATCCCAGAAGATCCTTGAGAATAGCATTTCTTTCATCAACTAATTCTGGGGATAATGAATTGATCTGGAAACATGCTTTCTGGGCACGGATCCTTTCTTCTGAAAGTTCCTTTGCCGAGGCGATATATGGCTTTTGGGAAAGCATTTTTTCTTTTTCGGTCGCCATGAGTAAAAAATTGAATTTATGACAATTCCAGTAATTCCTCGATATAGGTTCGGGAATTAGAAAGTCTTGGGACCTTATGCTGCCCTCCAACTTTATTGTTCTTCTTCAACCAGTCATAAAAAAGACCTTTCCTGGCCTGGTGGATCCTCGGCATATTAAGGGTCATATTATTATAACGCTTAGCCTCATAATCGCTGTTCACTTCTTGCAGGGCGAGATCCAGTTGTTTTTGGAAATTATCGAAATCCCTGGGCGGTGTCTTGAATTCTATGATCCATTCATGAGCACCTTTTTCCCTGCCTTCCATAAAAATAGGAGCCACGGTATAATCGATGATCTCACAATTGGTCACCAGGCAAACTTTCTTAAGGGCTGTTTCGGCATTTTCAATGATAAGTTCCTCTCCAAAAACGTTGATATGATGTTTGGTCCTTCCTGAAACTTTGATCCTGTATGGATCTGTATCTGTAAATCTTACGGTATCCCCAATTTTATATCTCCATAGCCCGGCGTTGGTGGTGATGACGACGGCATAATTCTTACCAATCTCCACTTCAGAAAGGGGGATTGCCTTCTCCTCTGTAGTGCCGTAGTCCTCCATCGGGATGAATTCATAGAATATCCCGTAATCCAGCATTAGAAGCAGGTCCTTGGTGTCGTTATGGTCCTGGCAGGCAAAGAACCCTTCAGATGCGTTATAGATCTCGTAGAACCTGAAATCTTCCTTTGGAAGGATCTTCTGGTACTGCGAAGCATATGGTTCAAAGCTTACTCCTCCATGGAAATAAACCTCCAGTTGTGGCCACACCTCAAATAGATTTTCCTTTCCGGTTGTTTCCAGGACATTGTTCAGTAAAACCAGCATCCAGCTGGGAACTCCGGCCAGGCTCGTTACTTTTTCCTTGATGGTTTCATTTACGATAGCCTGCATTTTATATTCCCAGTCGTGCATCAGGGAGACTTCGTTGCTGGGGGTGCTGCTGAATTCGGCCCAGAAAGGCATATTGTCTATCAGGATTGCCGAAAGGTCTCCGTAAGAAGTGCCATTTTCCTGGTATAGTTCCTTGCTACCGCCGAGCCTCAGGCTCTTACCGGTAAATAATTGCGATTGCGGATTATTATTCAGATAGATGCAGAGCAGGTCTTTCCCGGCAGCATAGTGACAGTCTTCCAAAGATTCCTGGCTTACCGGAATAAATTTACTTTTTGCATTAGTGGTCCCGCTGGATTTCGCGAACCATTTTATGGGGGTGGGCCAAAGGATATTAGATTCACCCAGGCGGCTTCGTTCTATGACAGCCTCATATCCTTCATAATTTTGAATAGGTATACGGTCCCTGAACTTTTCATAAGTATCGATCTCATGAAAATGATATTTTTTGCCAAATTCCGTATTTCTGGCCTTGGAAAGAAGATTTTTAAGCAATTCATTCTGAACCTCGTGAGGGTATTTAATGAACAATTCCATTTGATGGATCCTCTTTTTAAGAAACCATGAAGCAATGGAGTTGACTAATGGAATTGGCATTATTCTTCTTATCTTTAACGCTTATTATTAAAGGGCGTTCGGTTATTTGGTTAAAAATAAACGAAACTTTGAAGCCTGCAAAAAATTCATTCAGTCTTAAAATAAAATTTTAAATGAGATACGAGGGAGTTCTAACAAAAATGAGGACCGAAATTAATGATGTGGTTCAATATTACCTGGTTTGGGAAAATGACTTTGTCAACTTTAACCAGTTACTTGATAAAAAGATCAGCCTGAATTTCCTTAGATATCAATGTCTTAACTGTGGTCTTGAAAAAAAGATCTACAGACAGGGTTTTTGTTTTGACTGTTTTACCTCTATTCCGCAAGCAGGTGACTGGGTCATAAAGCCTGAACTTAGCAAGGCTCATCTGGATGAAGAAGATCGTGACCTGGACTACGAAAAACGAGCTCAACTGCAGCCTCACGTAGTTTACCTGGCAAACTCTAGCGATGTGAAAGTTGGAGTAACCAGGAAAAGTCAGATTCCCACTAGATGGATAGATCAGGGGGCACATGAGGCGATCGAGATCGTTGAGGTGCCAAATCGATATTTGGCTGGGATCACCGAGGTAGCTTTAAAGGATCATGTTTCAGATAAGACCAACTGGAGAAAGATGCTCACTAACGATATTGTGGACCTGGATCTGGCTGAAGAAAGAGAAAAACTAAAAGAATTTATTCCTGAAGAAGCTAAGGAATATTATATCACAAATAATAAGGAGACCGAGATCAAATTTCCCGTACACCAGTTTCCTGAAAAAGTAAAGTCATTAAACCTGGTAAAGAATCCTTTTTACGAGGGAGTTTTGAAAGGGATCAAGGGACAATACCTGATCTTTGAGGATGGAACGGTTTTCAACGTTCGCAGCAATGAAGGTTTGGTCGTGGAACTGAAAGTGCTGGTTTAATATTTTTGCAATAATTTTTTCTGGAGAGGTAGCACTTGCTGAAACCCTGAAATAAACTTCAGGGTGACGGTGTAGAATCGATCTTTATGATTTCGGAATAATAAAACTTTTTATGCCATTTGGAGGAAGCAAAGCGAAGGAGAAATCTATGGAACGACTCTAACCTGAATAAGATCTTTCCCTATGGTAGAGATGACATTCATAATTCCAGCACTTGCTGAGACCCCGAAACAAGTTAGGGGGGCTAATCAGGACAATATTGCTTAGAATTTTTTAAATATATATTAGTTACATACCAATTGCTGCTCACAAAACTTAATTTTTCTTCGTGGTATCAGTTTTCTTTTTTGTGCTCTTTAAAATACCTCCAAGAATATTCTTTGCCGCATCTTCCACCT
>JBFIMP010000273.1:0-3560 GCA_041611635.1 Christiangramia sp. | reverse complement strand
TGGCTGATGTCTATGGGCAGGTAATCGAATTTATGTCCTTTTTCAACCAGTTTTCTAATAAGAACCTTGGTTTTTTTGCCATCACCGGCACCAAGTTCTATAAGGTCTATGCCTTGACTGCTGGTAAAAGAATCTACAATATCCTCAGCATTTATTTCCAGAATGTTGAATTCACTGTTGGTAAGGTAATATTCTGGCATATCCATGATTTGCTGGAAAAGCTTATCGCCTTTCCTGTCATAGATATATTTAGACTGGAGATATTTAGGGTTGCTGGTTAACCCTTTAAAAGTGTCCTCAGCAAAGGCCGATTCAAACATGATTTCCGCTTGATTTTTCATTTAAATCTACAAATTATTTTACCAGTCTTAAGCCGGTGAATTGCCATCTAAGCTGTGGATGAAAGAAATTTCTATAAGTTGGTCTGGTATGATTACGGGATGTGGCTACAGAGCTTCCTCTAAGTACCTTTTGATTTACCATAAACTTACCATTATATTCTCCTAATGCCCCATCGGGTTTATGGTAGTTGGGGTAGGGGGAGTAAGCACTTTCTGTCCATTCCCAGCGACTTCCCCATTCAAATTTTTCCTGGGCAGTTTCCCATTCTTCTTCAGTGGGTAATCTCATTCCCTTCCATTGAGCATAGGCGAAAGCTTCGTAATACGAAATGTGGGTTACGGGAGCTTCAGGGTCGAGTTTTACCAATCCTTTCAAGGTATATTGGTGCCATTCACCATCTATTTTATGCCAGTAGCTAGGACTGTCAATATTATTATCATTTACCCAGTCCCAGGCTTCAGCATGCCATAAAAGCACATCCTCATATCCTCCAGCGTTGATAAATTCTATATATTCTTTATTGGTGACCAGCTTATTCGAGATGCTGAAATCACAGAGATATGTCTTGTGAACTCCCTTTTCGTTATCATAGCAGAAATCATCGGTTTTGTGACCAATTTCGTATACTCCTTCAGTTATATCTATCCATTCTCTCTTGAAATCCTGCACGGGATTTTCCTCGAAATCATTATTGTATTTTGGAAATAATGGATTGTTTCCCAGGATATATTTGATATCTGTATATAGCAGTTCCTGATGCTGTTTTTCATGATGACATCCAATTTCAACAACCTCCAGTGCCTTGCTGCTCAGCTTTTCCTTGGTGAGCAGGTCTATGATATTATTCGTAACATATTTCCTGAATTCATAGATCCAGGCAACGGTAGGCCTGGAGAGGTTACCGCGATTGGTGCGTATCACTTTTTCACCTACACTTTCATAATAGCTATTAAAAACATAGGCTGTATTCTGGTCGAACAACTTATGATCCTTTGCATACTCCTTAAGAACAAACTCTTCAAAAAACCAGGTGGTGTGGCCTAAATGCCATTTTGGTGGTGAAACATCTACTATGGGTTGTACCACATAATCTTCAGTTTCTAAAAATGAACAGATCATTTCTGAATCTGCCCTGGTTTCCTTGAAAAGTTGTAGTAAATGATCTTGTGAAAGCATAAAAAAGAGTGATGCTTTTAGGCATCACTCAAATTTACAATTTTTTGAAAACGACCAGGACTCTCAGTCGTTAAGGTGGAGTTAAATATCCGCGTTTAGAAGGTAAGCGGTATGGTATATTTAATTGCTCTGGGTTTTCCTCCGAGTTTTCCCGGGGTCATGGGCGGGATGGACTCCATCAATCTTTTAGCTTCCTTATTTAGTACTGGTGATTTTCCATTTACCTCGTTAACCACAACCTTTCCCTCTTCGTTTACTTCCATAGAAACGGTAGCCTTTCCTCTAATATATTCGCCTTTATCGTTCTTGGAATACTTGATATTTTCTTTGATGTGCTTAGATAGCATTTTATTAAAACAAGCTTTTTTATCTCCGCTATCTTCACAACCTTTCCACACCGGGGCGGTTTCTTTCATGGTTACTTTGTTGTCTTTTACGCTTACATCTTCCTGGGCAAAACTGCTCATTCCGGTAATTAAAAACGCAATAATCAATAATTTTCTCATAGTGATAAATGTTGTTTTAAGGTTAAACCGCGACCCTGGCTTTTATTCCAGGATGCGGATCGTAATTTTCTAAGATAAAATCTTCGAACTTAAAATCAAAAATATCCTTGATTTCAGGATTCAATTTCATGGTGGGTAAAGGTCTTGGTTCTCTGCTTAGCTGCAGTTCGACCTGCTCCATATGATTACTGTAAATATGGGCATCGCCAAAGGTGTGAATAAAATCTCCTGCTTCATAACCACAAACCTGAGCCATCATCATGGTAAGCAAGGCGTATGAGGCAATGTTGAAAGGCACTCCCAGAAAGATATCTGCACTTCTCTGGTAAAGCTGGCAGGATAATTTACCATTGGCAACATAGAACTGAAAAAACGCGTGACATGGAGGTAATGCAGCTTTGCCATTGGCAACATTTTCTGAAAATGAAACCGAAGTATCTGGTAAAACTGAAGGATTCCAGGCAGAAACCAGCATTCGCCGACTATTAGGGTTGGTCTTCAGGGTTTCCACGATCTCTTTGATCTGGTCTATCTCTTCGCTATTCCAGTTTCTCCATTGGTGGCCATAGACCGGTCCCAGATCTCCATTTTCGTCTGCCCATTCGTTCCAGATGCGCACACCATTTTCTTTAAGGTATGCTATATTGGTGTCACCTTTTAGGAACCACAACAGTTCATAAATAATAGATTTTAAATGTAATTTTTTGGTGGTCACCATTGGGAAACCTTCGCTCAGGTCGAAGCGCATCTGGTAGCCAAAGACACTCTTAGTGCCGGTTCCAGTGCGGTCGCCTTTTTGTGCTCCATTCTCTAATACATGTTTAAGAAGGTCGTGATACTGTTTCATTTCTGGGAACTTTTAGTCTGGGATAGCTTCGTTTTAAATTCCAATAAAAATAACAAAACAGCTAAAAACTAAGGTCTTATTTCGAATGGAATCAAGAATAGTTATCAACTTTGTGTCAACTAAACCTTGTCTTTATCAATTGCGCAATGATCTGCATGCCAGGCGTTACGCTCTCCCATAGGTTTGTTTTCTCCAATGGTGGTGTCATGCCTGGTTTGATGTTCCATTTCAGAATTTATTTCTGCCCCAATCAGAATGATGAATGCGGTTAGAAATAGCCATAATAATAATATCGCAACGGCGGCAAAACTACCATATACATCGGCATAGCTCCCAAAATTGCTAACATACCAGGAGAAAAGCATGGAGCCACCTAGCCACAATATGGTTCCAATGATCGCTCCCCAGCTAACCCATCTAAACCTGGGGCTCCTGCGGTTTGGTGCAATCTTATACACCAGGCTAAGGTTGAATATTAGAATAAATCCCAGGATCAACCAGCGTAACCAGGTTAATATCTTTTCTATCTGGGTAGGAAGGCCAAAGTCATCGATTAAGATCGGAAAGAATATGACTATCAAAAGACTTATTAATCCAATGACCAGTCCTGCAAGAGTAAATACAAGAGTAAGCACATTTTTTTTGATGAACCCGCGATTGTCGATCTCGTCGTAAGCTATATTAATGCC
>JBFIMP010000272.1:0-3567 GCA_041611635.1 Christiangramia sp. | reverse complement strand
GAGGCAGATTGGTCGGCCTCGCTTTTTGACGTGGTAAATGTATTAAAAAAATAATATGAAAAGCTAAAAAAAATATTAATGCATACCGAGGTTAATTACCTCCTGTTCAGTAAGATTTCTGTGTCTTCCGCGGGCAAGATCCTTCTTGGTAAGTCCGCCAAAAACTACACGATCTAGACTTTCAACTTCGTAGCCTAAACTTTTAAAGATCCTGGTTACGATATGCTCCTTGATGCTATATAATTCTATACCAACTTCGTTGTGCGGTTTGTCGTCTATGAAACTAACATTGGTAATGATCACCTTGGAACCCTCGATATAAACTCCTTTTTGAATATTATCCAGATCTTCCTGAGAAAGATTCTTGTTAAGGGTCACGTGATAGATCTGGCGTATTCCATTCTTAGGCTTGGCCAGTTTTTTAGCCAAAGTACCGTCATTGGTGAATAGCAACAGGCCTTTTGCTTGGTTATCCAGTTTTCCAACCGGGCTTACTTTTGCCGAGGTAGCTCTGGAGATAAGTTCCATTACTGTTCTTCCACCTTTTTCAGGATTTCCGGTAACGAAGAATCCGGCTGGTTTGTTCAGCAGGATATATTCCGGTTTTTCTGGATTCAATCTTCTGCCATCAAAGCGAACATCATCTTCCAGTTTTACGCGGTACCCCATTTCAGTAACCGTCTTACCGTTCACAGTCACATTACCGGCGGCGATATACATATCTGCATCACGGCGTGAGCAAACTCCCGAGTTCGCGATGTATTTATTAAGTCTGATTCCTTCAGTATTAGACAGCGGACTTTTCTCCATATTTTTCTTTATGGGTGCATTTCCACGGGCGTAGGATTTTTTCATAGATCCGCCTCCCTGCCTTCCGCTATGTTTCCCATCTGTAGATCTTTTACCTCTACTGCCTGATGGTCTGTTACTTTTGCCTGAAGATCTGTCGTTCCTGCTCATCGCTTAATTTTTTGCAAAGATACATTATCCCAAATGAGGAAGCCAAGTATTTGAGAAAAGTTTTAGACTGAGGGGTTTACCTAAAAAACCCTGTTTATTACCTCATCGAGATCTATTAATAAAATGCCGAAAACACCTGTTACAATGATCAACTTCAAAATATTATGAAGTAACAGGTACTGCCATTTAGCTTTACTAAAATAAAGCATTAGGAGAAAAATAATAAGAAGAATAAAAGAAACATAGAAGTAAAAATCCATATATCCCAGCTCAAACCTTGTGATAAGAAGATAAATAGGAGCTATGGCAATGGTACTACAAACAGCCAGGCAAAATTTACTCCACTTTTCACCATATACCAGAGGAATGGTCCTGTAATTTTGTACCAGGTCACCCTGCATGTTTTCAAGGTCCTTGACCAGTTCCCGCATCACGATCATTAAATAGAGGAAAGTGGCATGAATAAAAATGACCGTTTCAAAATTCTTGTAATAAACGAAGATCACGAAGAAAGGAGTGATCGTGAGTATGGAAGCTACCAGGTTTCCCAGAAAGAGTATTTTTTTAAGTCTGTGTGAATATAGCCAGATCACAAATATGTAGAGCGAAAAGAAGACAACGGCTCTAAACGAAACATAACTGGCAAAGAAAATCGCCGCAAAATTTAGCATAAAGTAAACAGACAATTTTGTGCGCTGACTCACGACCCTGTCCAGCATTGTTTTCTTGGGTCTGTTTATAAGGTCCTTCTCACTGTCGTAAAAGTTATTTATAATATAGCCCGAAGCGATGGTACTCGAGGAGGCCAGGATCAAAAAGAAAAGGTTGGGATCAAAAAGAACCTCTCTCAGAGGTTTTTCATGGGCAAGTATAAAAGCCGAGGTTAGGTATTGAGCGATTACAACTACCAGAATATTATATCCCCTTACTACTGAAAAAAGACTGAAAATTTTCAGAGGTAAGCGCTTGTTAGCTGAGGCCGACATAGGGTTTATTTAGAAGTTGTAAACTACTTCTAAATTATAATCTTTCAGGGCTTTTTTAGCTTTCTCTATGTCTTCTGTAAATCCAAGGATATAACCGCCACCGCCAGAGCCGCAAAGTTTCAGGTAGTAGTCGTTGGTTTCGATCCCTTTTTTCCACAGTTTATGGAATTGTGCCGGGATCATTGGTTTGAAGTTATCCAAGACAGTATGAGAAAGTTTCTTCACGTTCGAGAATAAAGATTTCACATCGCCTTTTAAAAAATCATCAACACAGGCATCTGTTTGTTTTACAAACTGGTCTTTCAGCATTTTTCTGAAAGGTTCCTGTTTCATATTTTCCATGAAGATACTTACCATAGGAGCAGTGTCCCCGGTAATGCCGCTATCGAGTAAAAAAACCGCTCCGGTACCATTTTCAGTTTGAGAAGGAATGCCAGCCGGCTCTATGTTTTCTTTAGAATTTATAAGGATCGGGATGCTCAAATAAGAATTCAAAGGATCCAGGCCAGAAGACTTTCCATGGAAGAAAGATTCCATCTCGCCAAAGATCTTTTTAAGCTTTAGCAGCTTGTCACGGGTAAGATTTTCAAGTACCGTGATCTTGTCTTTTGCATACTTGTCGTAGATCGCAGCAACCAAAGCACCACTACTTCCAACACCATATCCCTGTGGAATACTGGAGTCAAAATACATTCCTTTAGAAATATCTTCCCTAAGATCTTCCAGGTCGAACTTAACCAGATCTGGATTGTTTTGCTGAAGCGCGTCCAGATAAGAAGCGAATTTTCTCAAATTCTCGTTAGACTTTCTGGCTGCTTCATCTGGATTTTCATCCAGTTTTAAAGCACCATTATAAAAGTTGTAAGGAATAGATAAACCTTTGGAATCCTTAATGATTCCATACTCTCCGAAGAGAAGGATTTTAGAATAAAATAGAGGTCCTTTCATAAGTATCTAAGATTCTTTCAGATGGTATTGGGCTGAAAACTGAATAAATTTACAATTTTTTTGCTCCAGTACCAACACGGTCGCAAATATAATGCCCATTCTGACAATACACAACTAACTCATTATTAATGAATTCTAAAATTTTAGTTTCGTGATTTTCAGGATATAAAACATGAACATTGGCTCCCGCATCTAGAGTGAAGCAAACCGGGATACCGGTCTCCTCCCTATAGGCCCATATCTTATTCAGGATCTGCAGGGTGTTAGGTTTCATCAGAATAAAATAAGGCTGGCTGCTCATCATCATGGCGTGCAGGCTAAGCGCCTCGCTTTCTACTATCTTGATGAATTCTGTGGTATCACCAGCTTCCAGCACGGGGATAAGTGCTTTTAAATTATCATGCGCCTGTTTGAACCTGTTTTCAGCAAAAGGATGTCCATGCATAAGATCATGACCAACGGTACTGCTTACCTGTTTCTCTCCTTTGTCTACCAGTAAAATAGTATCTTTATAGCTCCTAAAGGTCTCGTGTACCTTATGGGGATATTGCACGGCAAATTCATCTGAAGATCCTTCGATTTCCCTGTGTTCTCCCCAAACTACGAGTCCGCCATCGATACTTCTCGAAGCGCTACCGGAGCCAAGTCTGGCTAAAAACGATGCTTTTTTCGT
>JBFIMP010000271.1:0-3578 GCA_041611635.1 Christiangramia sp. | reverse complement strand
TAATATCGAAATTCTGTAAGAGTTTTGCTCCTTCTCCATTCAAAAAGAACATAGACCCAATCATATTTTTAGCCGTTTCAAATTCACGTGCCCTGAAGAAAACCCAGGTAATATTCACGCAGGTGTAGGTTAACAAAGCCAAGAATATTCCATTTACAGAAGTAACCTTAATCCTGACTTTATTTTTCAAAACCCTTTCTAAAACCAGATAGGTTCCATGTAGTGCCCCCCAAATTACAAAGGTCCAGGCTGCTCCGTGCCATAATCCTCCCAGCAACATTGTGAGCATTAGAGCTGCATACATCTGGGTGATTCCATGCCTGTTTCCTCCCAGAGGGATATAAAGATAATCTCTTAGCCAGGTAGAAAGCGATATGTGCCATCTGCGCCAGAGATCTGAAAATCCTACTGCCGCATAAGGATACCTGAAGTTATCTGGTAAAATTATTCCCAGCAGCAAGGCTATCCCAATGGCACAGGTTGAGTAGCCGGCAAAATCAAAGAATATCTGTCCAGAGAAAGCCAAAGTTCCAGTCCAGGCATCCAGACTATTCAAAATATCCTTAGACCCAAAAACCGTATCTGAAGTTCCCGATAATAAGGTATCTGCCAGAACAACTTTCTGAAACAAACCAATGGTCAGTAAAAACAGCCCCCAAAAAAACTGATTTGCAGTAGCCTTCTTTTCTTCATAAAACTGACCAATTAGATCACCGGCCCTAACAATTGGGCCCGCCACTAACTGCGGAAAAAAGGTGACATATAAAGCGAAATCAAGGAAGGTTCTGGCCGGTTTAATTCTTTGATAATACATATCTATGGTATAAGACATGGTTTGAAAGGTGTAAAATGAGATTCCCATGGGAAGAATAATATCCATGGGTTGTGGCTCATAGCTCATCCCCACTGCATTCAATGCGGTAGTAAAATTCTCAAGGAGGAAATTCCCATATTTAAAGAAAGCCAGGAAGCCCAGATTAGTGAACATGCTTAAGAGTAACCACATCTTTCTTTTCTGGTCACTCTTTTCCACTGCAAGTTTATTTCCGGCGGTCCAGTCTACAACAGTGGAGATCCACAAGAGAATTACCAGAGGTGGATTCCATAAGCCATAAAATATATAACTAGCCAGGAGAAGCATACCTTTCCGGTTAGACCAGCTTAGAATATTTGAATAGTAAAGCGCCAGAACGACGCCAAGAAATAAAATAAATCCCAAAGAGTTAAAAAGCATATACTTACTAATTATTGGTTAGCCGATCTATTGGATCAAATTTTGAAATATGTCCGTCCTTATATAATAGGTCTACAAAAGCTTCTGTAAAGCTATCGGCATCTTCTGCTGAAAGGTGCGACCATTCTGGGCAGTCATAATCTTTTAGTTTCTGATGATCTTCAAAATGATAAGCAGGAACATCAGACTTCTCTACCAATTGATCCCAGTAATCCTTTCGTGGAAAAACCTTTTTTTCGAAGCTTCTTACATCACCAGTTGAAGGGCATCTTATTAAGATCACTTTGCCACCACGTTCCTTGAATTTATTCAGGTTTTCTACAAATAAGCGGGTTGTCGCTTCCTTCTCTGGTTTGAAGTCAACGCTAACGCTTCTAAAGAACATCCATACTTTTTTGATGGTCCCGGCAAAGGCAGTATCGGTCGCAGTACGCTGAGTCATTCTTAGGTTTCTGCTTTCATCTACATTTGAAAAAACATGGAATGGAGGCATGGGATCAGGAACTCTTTCACCTATTTCTATCCCGTCCAGAAGAGACTTCAGCTTAATCCCATCTACTCCAGAAACATCACTTACAAAAGCAAATGAATTTTGAATAGGGATAGACAGCCAATGGTTCAACCTATCTGCATAGGTGCGATCTTTATAATATTTAATTCTTTTAATAATCTTTTCATTTGGAGGAGCTCCCGGAAATACTGTGGAAAAAAATAAGCTTTCGGTTACTCCTACTACGATTGTTCCTGTGAAATCTGTATTATTAACCAGGTCATCAAAAGCGTATATAGGTGAAGTTCCTTCTATAGCAAGTTGTATTGGCCTCTTACCTGTTTGCTCTTCCCATTTATCTAACTGAAGATCAAAATATACCCGTGAAGAGCCAATAAGGACAACATCATCTTCATTGGCTTCTTCTATCCTGGCTCGATGGATAACCCAAAGGTTATCATCATCATCTAAATCTGCTGTGAACCCACGGCTACGCCAATATAGCTCCCAGGCTATTAATCCCAGAAGGCAACCTACCACACCGATTATCAATGACTTTTTTAAATTCATTTGATTGGACTATAAACTTAAATTGTTGGGCAAGTAGGTAAGGATACTATGAAATAAACCCTGAAAAAACATTCCTGTTTTTTTCAGATGAAAATTCAGTAATTTTCGAGGTATTAGGGCTTAAATGTAATTGGTAACTTTAGCTTGATCTTTTTTATAAACATCAATCAACATTTTGTAAATATATGATTTTAAAATAATTACATCCAAAATGCAATGGAAATACCTGATACTAATAGCACATTAATTAAAATCTCATAATATCGAAGAATTCAAATTATATAAACATAAAACTGGTTTAGCTTTTTCCTTAGGTTTAATATTTTATCCGTAGAAAAGGCCACTGGATATTAGCATGAAGATGTCCAGGTAAGGAGAAAGTAAGAAAATCTAGAAGCCCGATAATTTTAAACGCTTATTCTCCTATCCCATTCAATAGCTGCTGAAATTTATCTACGAATAATCCAACGTGATATCCATCCATTAAAGCGTGGTGTACATGTATAGAAACTGGCATTATTCTTTTCCCGCTTTCTAAGCTTAGTTTCCCAAAAGAGATCTTGGGACAACTATCTTCACTGGAGAAACTTCGGGAATGAGATAAGGAAGTGAATTTCATCCAGGGTAAAGCCGAATAATGAACCTCATTACTTCGAAATTTTTCCAACATAAGTCCGCTGCCAGATCTAATTCGGGCAATTTCCATTTCAGCATTTTTAATGAAGATATTCAGGTCTTCATGGTAGATTATATTCGAAAACCCGAAAGTATTGTCTTCTCTGCTTATTGTGGCTGAAGCATTAATCCTTTCGTGTATGTAAACCCTCTCTCCTTCGATCCTGTATTTAAATGCTTGTATAGAATTTACCGCTTTACAGGATAAATACAGATAATAAAGAAAAAAGGAGATATTTTCATTTTTGCATTTTTCATAAGCAATGCTGCAATCCATGTCTACCGTAATTCCGAAAAAAGGTTCTTCAAATTTCGAGAAGAATTGAAAATGTTCTTTTCTATTCCAGGTAGAGATATCTAATTCAGTTTTCTTACTGGCCATGATTTGGTTCTTTAAGGAGGCCGTAAAACTAGAATTTTCAATAATAAAAAGAAGAAGTTGAACCGGTAAAATTTCACTAAGATGATTTCGGCTTTTACCTCTTAAAATTTTTCGATTAGGTTTTAGGAAGTAGTTTAGAGATTACTACCAGCCTCATAGCAGATGAACTATATTTTCATTGCTTTTGAAAGCCCTTAATTAAATTCTTATATATCTTTTGATCACTT
>JBFIMP010000270.1:0-3593 GCA_041611635.1 Christiangramia sp. | reverse complement strand
CTACTTTTAACCCTCAGGAATATATCAAAGCATCCAATGAAATGTATATTGTCGAGTAATCTCTAATTATCCTTATAATGATCCAGAACCGCTTTGATTCCCCGAACAGGGATTATGATTCATTCAGGGCGGTTCTCGATTTCGTAATTAAGCTCTGTTAATGCTTTTTCAAGCAAAAAAGTATTAATAAGAATTTTAAAGTCTTCATGCTTTTTGGGAACATAATCCCTGTTTTTTGCCTTATCCAGGTATCCTTTTATGTAAAGTCTGCTAATGTAATAATGCCACTTCTCTGCCCATTCTTCCAGTTCACCTTCCTTACGTTGCTGGTTATATTCCTGGGACAAAATGTTACTGTAGGCAGCATAGTGCAGTGATCTTATCATGGCAGCAAGATCTCGCATAGCCGATCTTCTTATTCGTCTTTCACTGAAAGATTTTGAAGGATCGCCTTCAAAACTATTCATAATATATTCACGGCCAGTCCACAAGATCTGCCTTAAATGATAATCACCATGGGTTCTTATCTTCATAACCGGGATTTTATGATCGAAGATATCTTTAAAACAATCTAAAATATCTTTTTTCAAATCAATGATCTCCTGGGCTTCTTTCGCCGTTTCCTCAGGAAGTTCTTTTAGCACTTTTTTCAAATTTTCAAGACTTGTCCTGGTGAGGGTTTGAAGTCCAGAAAATAAAGATCTCTGGTAATGAAGGGAAGATTCTTCCTTGTCAAAATTCTTGTCTGCGGAATGCTGGGAAAGGGCATCATGAAGTTCAGCGGTAAATTCACCTAGCTGGAAAATTCTTTCGGGTAGGATGATCCCCGTAATTTCCTGAACGGGTTTTGGAAAATCTTCATAAGCTAATGGTAAACTTATATGGTCTTCCAGTTTCTTTATTTCAAGATCTTTCTGCGCCGTGAGTACCCGTTCGAAATACCTGTCCAGAGAATCTTTTACATGAGTCCATACTTCTCCCTGGTTTTCAATGATTTGCTGCAGCATTCCAAGTACATATGGTTTTCCAGAATTCCTGCTAAATTTCATTTCACCAGCATATCTTGAGACCTTTGCAAAATCTGTTTGAGTAGACAGAAATTTTATGGTCTCTACATCTGGATTAAAGGTTTGATCCAGTTTTCTGTAAAGTTTTAAAATGAACTCGTTATCATAGGTAATGATAGTTTGCCGGTGTTCTGTGCTCACTAGCTCAGATCTTGGATCCTTATCCAATTCTTTTATAAGAGATTTTTCAACTGAAAAGTCTAATTCTCCCGATGCCGTTTTGGATCTCCTAGAGTTTCTTAAATCTTCTATTAAATGATCCCTGAATTCTTTGGCATAAACAGAATCAAACAAATATCCTACTTCCTTATCAATTTTCAGTTTAGCGATGATCCCACGCTTGGGAATATCATTAATTAAATTTTCATTTTCTACTGACGCAAATGAAACCGGGAGCTGATAGAACTCTGGCAAACCTTCATTATAGGATACCTCCAGGATAATGATTCTCGTTGGCAGATCTTTTATTCTAATCTCTATGGATTCTTTGACCGTGATATCCTGAAGGATTCTTCCAGCGCTTTCAAACCACCTCCTGTGCTCCAGGTAAGGCGGCAGAATCTGGCCTGATAATTTTTGTAGGATTCTATTTTTCAGAAGATTATTCCAGTTATCTATTTTTAGGACAGGAATTTTACTTTTGCCTTCAATTCTTTCTCTTTCTTTTTCCAGGGCGAACCAGTAGTAACCATAAGGTGATAGGGTGAATAGGTATGGCCTTTCGGTTATTTTCGGGAATCTGTTATGACTGAAAACCTCTACCGGAGTGTAGCCTTTAAAATCTTCAAGGTCCAGTTCTGCCGGTTGTGAGAATCGGGAAAGGTTTCCCAGTACAAGTATCTTTTCCTCTTTATAAATTCTCGTATAGGCAATGATCTTGGAATTTGATGGAGAAAGAAATTCTATATCGCCTCTTCCAAAGGCTTTATATTTTTTTCTCATGCCAATGATCCTCTTCATCCACCATAGAAGAGAGGACGAGATCATTTGCTGGGTTTCTACGTTTATAGATTCATATTTATATTCAGGATCTATGATGAGAGGTAGGTACAATTTCTGGGGATTAGCAAGTGAGAACCCGGCATTGCGGTCTGCAGTCCATTGCATAGGTGTTCTTACCCCATCACGATCTCCCAGGTAAAAGTTGTCTCCCATCCCTATCTCATCTCCGTAATAGATAATAGGTGTTCCGGGTAAGGAGAATAACAGCATGTTCATGAGTTCAATTTTGCTGCGGTTATTGTCCAATAGCGGTGCAAGCCTGTGTCTTATCCCAACGTTGATCTTCGCCTGGGGGTCTTTAGTATATACCTTATACATATAATCACGCTCCTCATCGGTAACCATTTCCAGGGTTAGCTCATCATGATTCCTTAGAAATATTCCCCACTGGCAATTTTCCGGAATTGCCGGAGTCTGGTCTATAATATCTATAATTGGATAGCGGTCCTCCATTTTTACAGCCATGAACATTCTAGGCATAATAGGGAAGTGGTAGTTCATATGGCACTCATCGCCGTCACCAAAATAGGCTGCAGAATCTTCTGGCCACATATTAGCTTCTGCAAGAAGTAATTTGTCCTCAAAATTCTTATCTACATGAGCCCTAAGTTTTTTCAGGAAATCATGGGTTTGAGGCAGGTTTTCGCAATTCGTACCTTCTCTTTCAAATAAATACGGAACAGCATCTAACCTGAAACCATCAACTCCCATCTTGCACCAGTAATCTATGATATCAAATACTTCCTGTTGCACTTTGGGATTATCAAAATTCAGGTCTGGCTGGTGCGAGAAAAACCGGTGCCAGTAATAAGATTGGGCCTCAGCATCCCAGCTCCAGTTAGAAGGTTCGGTATCGGTGAAAATTATCCGGGCATCTTTATATTTATGGGGATCATCGCTCCATACATAATAGTCTCGTTCTTCTGAACCGGCAGGGGCTTTTCGTGCTCTTTGAAACCACTCATGTTGATCTGAGGTATGATTTATCACGAGCTCGGTAATGACTTTCAATCCACGCTCATGAGCTTCTTTTAGAAAGATCTTAAAATCCTCCACGTTTCCGTAGGACGGATTTATATTGTAATAATCTGCAATATCATAACCATCATCCCGCAAAGGCGATGGATAGAACGGTAAAAGCCAGATCGCGGTAACCCCCAGGTCTTCCAGATAATCCAGTTTTTGCATGAGGCCTTCAAAATCTCCAATTCCATCACCGTTACTATCAAAAAAGGCCTTTATATGGAGCTCATAAATTATAGCATCTTTGTACCAGTAATTTTCTTTAGAATTGGATCCTTTTACCATAAGAGAATTTTAAATATTTAAAGATGAGGAGTTAGTCTTTTAAATTTAAAAAATATGTGGTCTCTCAGAGTTAAAAATATACTAAGAATCACCACTTTACAGATATAAAATAAAAAAGGCCGGAACAACGTCCGGCCTCTCATGAAAAAGTGTAGGGTATATTACTTTTTCAAGAATTGTTTGTTTAATATCTCACCTTCTAAAGTATGTAATTTT
>JBFIMP010000269.1:0-3600 GCA_041611635.1 Christiangramia sp. | reverse complement strand
GATCTCATTTAAGCTTTTTTCGATAATAGAGGCGAGCGAATTATTATGGTTTAATAAGGACCTTTGATAAGAGATATCGCGGCCTACTCCAAATAACTTTTTCGGGATTCCTGTATTTTTATCTTTAATAAACTCAACCTTTAGGTCTATGATCTTATGCTCAGACCTGGATGATTCGATTACCACCTCTTCACGAAAAGGAGTTCCATTTTTTTTCGCGTTTTCTAGTTTACTTAGGAAATATTCGCGGTTTATAAAATTGAAGAATTTTTCTTTTTTCTTGTCAAAATATTCAGTTTTTTCTTCCTGATAAAAATTATTGAACCTTTTCCACCCGTCAGACCATTTTATGACATTGGTTTGCAAATCCCATTCAAAACTACCCACATTAGCAATTTTTTCTGCCTGTTTATAGACGCTTAAATTATTTTGGAGTTGCAGGTTTTTCTTCCTTATCTCCAATAGTCTCACCGTTTGATTCCTGAGTATTTCCAATTCCTTCAACTCCTCTGAAGAGAAATTTCTGGGTTTGTCATCCATTACGCAGATAGTTCCAATAGGATAGCCTTCTTCTGAAATGAGGGCCACACCGGCGTAAAATCTTACGCCCATTGGAGGTTTGGTGAAAGGATGAGATTTAAATTCTGGATTTTTTAGAAGATCAGATATAATAAATTGTTTATTATCGGCTTCTATTACATATGAACATAAGGAGTTATCCCTGGGGATTTCAGATAAACCGAAACCGATGTTGGACTTAATAAATTGCCGGTCACTATCGCAAAAAGCTATTAGGGCAATTGGAGTGTTACAAACTTTAGCTGCCAGTGAGGTGATTTCATCATATTCTTTTTCCCTATCTGAATCAAGAATATTAAAGTTTTTTAAAATCTCTAGCCGTTGCTCTTCAAATGTAATATTCATAAAATTACTTGCAATTTAATTTAGGTAATTCCACATAAAATTTTGACCCGATATCAACCGTAGATTCTATTCTAATCTTACCATTGATCTTATCCAGGATTTTTTTTACCACAGCAAGACCTACGCCGGTACCAGAATACTCTCTACTGGAATGCAATCGATGGAACAATTGAAATATCGTCTGGTGATATTCTTGCTTGATGCCAATTCCGTTATCCTCTATTTTTATCTCAAAACAATCACCTTTGTCTAGTGCTGAAATATAAATACGGGTAGGTTCGTCTTTTTTAGAATACTTAAGGGCATTCTCAATAAGATTCTGAAAAACCAGCCTTAGGGCAGATCTGTATCCAATAATCAACGGCAGGGCCTCATATTTAAGCTTAGCTTTTTTTGATTCTATCTCAGTGGAGTAATCATAACCAATTTCATCTATAAGTAAGTTCAGGTCGATCTCAGTTTTTGTCTCATTATTAGATGTGATCTTTGAGTATTCTAATAGATCCAGGATTGTTTGTTTCATCCGGTTTGCTCCATCAACTGCATAATGAATATAAAGCTTGCCTTTGTCATCAAGTTGATGCTTATATTTTTGCTCAATCTTAGTTAAAAAACTGCTTACCATTCTTAGAGGTTCCTGCAAATCGTGTGAAGCGATATACGCGTACTGTTCCAGTTCCTTATTGGATTGAGCCAGCTCTTTAGTATTAGAAATCAATTGGGAATTGAGCAGGCTAAGGTTATCCTGGTTTTCCTTATTCTCGGTAATGTCTTTACCTATTCCAAAAATTAAACCATCTTCCAATGCTTCAGAAATGGTCCAGCCTATCCATTTAATATCGTTGGTATGGGTAATAAAACGGTTCTCAAAGTAGATAGAGTTAAGGCCATTAGATAAATTATTTAATTTGTAAATACTCTGTTCTCTGTCTTCTGAATGTATTAGATCTATAAATTTTGTTTTCAACAGCTCTTCTTCCGGCATATTGAGAATCCTGGAAATTGCGGGATTTACCCTTTTGAAATATCCATCGCTTCCTATAATACAAATCAAGTCCACAGAATATGTGAACATTTGCTGTAGTTCGATCTCAATTTGTTTCCTTTTGATCTCGCTACCGAAAAATTCACCAAAATCGGCTGAAATAGTGAACAGGTTACTTCGTTTTTCTTTAAATTTTTTGGAGGCCAATAGGATTGCACCTATCATAGTTCCCTTATAGAATAGAGGAAGTCCATATAATGCTTTAAGATCGTATTGATGAGCAGCTCTATTTCTAAGAAAATCGTTTTGGACAGAAATGTTATTATAAAAGATCTCCTTTCCAGATTCCCATATTATTCCCGGGATGCCTTCTCCTTTTTTAAGACCATTTCTAATTTTCACAGAATTACCAAGTTCCGATTGTAATCCAGAATGCTTGTAATAAGCTCCGGTAAGCTTGATCTTCGACATTTCAGTGTTAAGGAGCCATACCTCGACCATATCAAGTTCATCAAGCTGTGCCAGTTTCTCCAGACTAAGGTTGATAGATTGAAGCAAACTGTATTTTTCATTGAAAATTGCTGAAATATTATTAAGAAGATTTTTTCTTATTTCATCTACCTTACGCTCGGTCACATCCCTTTGAATTGCAATCCAATGTGTGTTTTTGCCATTTTTATCTTCCAAAGGGCTAAGAGATAAATTCACCCAGAATTCCTCACCATTCTTACGATAATTTAAAATGGTACACTCCATGCTTTGCTGGTTTGCAAGGCTTTCAATAATTTTGAGTGCTTCATCTGGATCTGTATTTGGACCTTGCAGGACACGCGGAGATCTACCAAGAATTTCGTTTAAGCTGTAACCCGTCATCTCAAGAAATGAGTTATTTGCAAAAATGATTTTTTGACGGTTACCTTTTTTAGAAGCTTCGGTAATTAAAATAGAATCCTTGGTATTGGTAACCACAGATTCCATTAACTTTAACCTGTCTCTCTCCTGTTTTTTTGCAGTAATATCTTCCATTGCTCCAACGAGCCTAACCGCTTTTCCATTTTCGTCACGAATAATACTGGCCCGATTGTTTATGAAGCAAAATTTGTTTTCTTCATTTAAAAAACGATGTTCCAAATGCCATTGTAACTGTTCACCCCTTATCGCATAAATAAGACTTTTAAGGAGGCCTGTTTTATCTTTCTTCGGGATGCGATCAAGAATAGCTTCCAAGCGGTTATTATTGGATTTTAGATTTCTAAACAATCTTTTATTGCTGTCTGCCAGGAATAGATCATTATTTTCAATTTCCCAGACCCAAACTGCATCTGAAGTTACCTGGGTAACAAGCTCATATTTTTCTTTAGTTTGTCGAAGGGCCTCTTCCCTTAAATGGGATTGAAATAGCAAAAATAAAATATGGCTCGCTCTATTGATCGTATTTTCTTCGATCCTGGAAGGAGTTGCGACTTTAGGATAGTAACAGGCAAATGTGGCAACAATAGTACCATCTATATGTTTGATAGGCTGAGACCAACAAGCCCTGAAATTAAAGTAATCCAGGAGAAACAGGTATGGTTGCCAGTTTTTATCCTCTTTAACATTCTCTACAATTACTTTCCTGCCAAGGTAAGCTGCTGTACCACAGGTCCCAACTCCTTCGCCAATTTGAATATTATTGGTTTCCTGTAAATATT
>JBFIMP010000268.1:0-3600 GCA_041611635.1 Christiangramia sp. | reverse complement strand
CCGTCATCTGGAGCATCCCAAAACCATATTTAAGATAAGCATCTTTTTTAAAGATATATTCCGAAAGGCTGCTGCGCGTCTCACCTTTAAACCTTCTGAAAAAAGCAGTTGCAGGATGCTCCCATTCTGGATGTATGAAAACTTCAGAAGTTGCATTCGTTTTTTCATCGATAATCCTTGAAGCAAACCTTATTAAATTAGTTTTATCTTTAAAATCCGGAAGTTCTTTATAGAAAGTCTCAACTAGGTTTTCACTAATTATGTCATCATCTCCTAGTATCAAGACCCACTCCTCTTTACCGGTCATCTCTATACACCTTTCCCAGTGACCGACCAGCGATGAAGATCCAAGATTAGTATCAAATCTTTTGTAATCAATATCAAGGAATGGCTCAAAGCTCTCTATTAAAACTTTTGGATCTTCAGGTGAGGCATCATTGCCTATATACACTCTGAACTCCTTATTGGTCTGACGTTTCAGAGAATCAAGTGTCTCTTCAAAAAAGGTGATCTTATAATATGGAATAACGACGGCCAGCATTATTTAAGGAGCATTTTCAGGATTTTATAATGTACTCTCGCTACGGGTTTTTTTCCTAATAAACTTAACCATTCTCTGATAGCCTGTTTTTTCATTCTTTTATCTAAAAGACCTTCTATAAAAATAATATGATTAGAAAACTCTAATCTTTTAGCGGCATCTTCCGGAATATCTCCGGTTCTTTGTGGCAGACAATCCTTATACTGATTGTGCAATTTCAGACTTGACTCATACCAGGATTGGTTTAGTTTTCCCATTGAGTAATGCTCCAAAAGAATATTACTGGTAACCATTAGCTTATACCCAGCCTTTAAATAATCCAGACAGAACGAAAGATCATAATTATGAAATCCGCTAAGTTTCTCGTTGAACCTTATCTCAGGATCTCTAAGAGCCGCCATAAAAACTCCATCTAAAGCCACGACCTCTTCTTCAGCCTTGTTAAAGCCATAATTCCAGTGATCCTTAGTTTTCTTATCTATATGCTGCAGGATATTTATCGCCCGGTATGTTTGCGGACAGTTCCACCAGGCAGAAGGAGTGCTTGTCTTTATTTTGCTCCCTGCCACTCCAATAAGCCCGACGTCTTTACGTATTGAGAATAGCTCCAACAGGATCTTCCCCCAGTCTGCAGTATGCAGTTTAATGTCTTCATGCAGAAAGCATAGAAATTCTCCGCTACTCCTTTTTATACCCTCATTATACGCCTGGAAAATAGAATAATTATTGGCAGAATTATCGATAACCACGATCTCATTTTCAACTCCAATAGTACTTAGAATATTGGTTCTAAGTTCAGTTAACCGATCGGGTTCCTTACTGCAAATAATAACTGAGAGCATCACTCTGAATGATTTTCAGTTAAGCAATCAAAAATTTTAGGGCATATATTTTCAGGGGTGTAGGTGGCAAACAGCTCCATGGCTTTATTCCCATCAGCACTGAACTTATGAGGATCTTTATAATATTCTATGATCTTTTGAGCCATTTCCCCCGTATCAAGGTAAGGGACAATCTCTCCTCCTCCATTTTTTAAGACCTCTTCGGTACCCGTAGCGCCTTCAAAGCAAATTACTGGTTTACCAAGCATCGCTACTTCGATCGCGGCCAAAGGAAAAGGATCTTCTCTTGAACAGAGCAAAAACAGATCGAAATCCTTGATCACATTCACAGGATCTTCTCTCTCACCAAGAAAGCTCACCCTGTTTCCAAGACCAGCCTTTTCAAGATCGGCATTTAGTATAATGGTTTCTGATTTGGAAATGGACCCAAGCCACTGAAATTCTATATTACTATCCGGTTTCCTGGTGATAAGCTCCCTTGCCACCTGAATGAACAGGTCGCTGCCTTTTCGCCAGTGAACCGTTCCCATACCTCCAACAATGAATTTATCATTCTTTACCTTCTGAGCTGTCTTATTGGAAATCTCAGTAAATCCATATACGACATCAATTTTCTTCCGTGGTATATTGTAATTTTCTGTCAGACTATTAGAGACAATTTCTGAAGCAGCGATAAACCGGTTTACCTGACCTGCTAATTCCGAAAAGTTAGGTTGTAAAAGTTTTATAACCGTATTTAATTCGTGAACGTGCGCAACCAGTTTTGGTTTAGGGTTAATTGATCTTAACCGCAGCGCAACGGGAATAGAAACTATGGTATTAGCGTATATAAGCTCGAATTTCTTTTGAGCAAGGTACTCCAGCGTATCATTTTGCAGCTCTCTTTTACTTTTAGGTTTAGAGAATCTTTTTAAAAATGAGGCCTTATCACTATCATGCCTGTTCCACAAGATAAGCTCATCGACCACCTCTTCAAACTCCTTTTCCATACCGCCAGTCTCCAGTGCTAATAAGCTAATCCTGATATCCTTTTTATTGTTCGAAAGCCATTTTAAAAAAAGATACAGCACTTTTGGGGCCCCTGTGCGGGAAAGCTCATGTGATATAAAGAGGATGTTTTTCAAATTCGTTTCTTTAAATTTCTTAGGGTTTTCAAGACTTTATTTCTTAAACTCCCTTTGTGCCTATTTTTTGCTGGAAGGTTATTCAATCTAATAAATTTAGACGGAAGTTTTCCATGCCTGATGGAAGGAATTTGGGAGAGGATAGATTCCGTAAGGAATTCATGCCCATTCAAATTTAGATGCTTCACCGGTTCATCAAAAAACGTTAATTCCTTACTTATTAGATAATCCATGAATAAAGCATAATTATTCAGTTTTTGTTCCAGTTCTTCTTTACCTAGCCATTCTTCTACTGTAGACAAATCTTCGATATCTTTTACATGATAAACTATATTCTTATGGTCCAGCATAGAATTACCAAGCTGTAAGACTGGTTTATCATACATAAGGGCTTCAAAAATAACAGTAGAATTAACCGCGCAAATCAGGTCTGACTGCTGCAGACAGTCAAACAGTGATATATCATCCACCCATGCCCCTTTGAGGTTATTATCTGAAATAGCTCGTTCGAATTCAAAACCTGATTGTTCATAGAGAGGATGTTTCTTGGCCAGAATAAAACATTCTGGGTTCAATGTTTTCACCGCATTACAAAACCATTTAAAGGCTGCAAGATTGTCATTAAATAATGGCGCGAACAGGAAATTTGAGGTATCATTATCTAATTGATTGGCGAACAGGATAATTTTTTGATTTTCATCTAAACCGAATCTTTGCCTGATATCCTCCCCTGTTCTATTTGGCTGCATCCACCATGTAAAATCACTTTTTCTATATAATCCCTTAAAGCTTTTAAAAATTCCTTTCCTCCCTAGATCTATTTCTTCTATTTTCTTGGAAGCTACCTCTGTTTCTGCTGTTAAACCAAATTTATCAAGGTGGAGCGATTTTGGAAGTGGTCCCCGTTCTATAAAAAGAAGCGGTATTTCTCTTTCTTTCGCAAGATCCTTTAGAATAAGTTCTCCGGAATGATGACCGTTCCCAATTACGAAAATGCATGGATTAATTTCGTCCAGCAGAACAGAATATTTCAAGGTTTGAAATTTAACGGCACTAGTCCTGTCTGCATTAGATTCACCATACCACGTCTTCT
>JBFIMP010000267.1:0-3631 GCA_041611635.1 Christiangramia sp. | reverse complement strand
TCTTGAAGATTTACTCTATTTTGAAGAGTTTACAGATATTATTCAGGCTATTGCAAGAGAGAAGCAATTCAAAAATTGGCATAAGAAATGGAAGTGGACTTTGATCAAAGAATTCAATTCTGACTTAAGAGATCTGTTTCCTGAATTATGAGATGCTGAAACAAGTTCAGCATGACGATTACTTCTAATTAAAATTTGTATTTCGAATTCAAATAAAACTGTAATAGAATACTGAATAACCCGATATTTCTGAACAGTATACCGCAAAATTAATCTTACCGTCATCCTGAAATAATTTCAGGTCTTATCTTTACCAAATATGGATTCAGTCACCCAGATCGTTTTAGGAGCAGCTGTTGGAGAAGCAGCGCTTGGCAAGAAAGTAGGTAAAAAGGCGATGCTCTACGGTGCAATCGCCGGCACCATTCCAGATCTCGACACCCTGGTGGGTAACTTTTTTGATACCATCACGGCCATAGAAATACATCGTGGTTTTTCGCATTCTATAGTTTTTTCGGTTCTCTTCGCTCCCATTTTTGGCTGGTTCATTTCGAAGATCGAATCAAATTCTAAAGCTACCTGGAAGAACTGGTCCTGGTTAATGTTCTGGGGCCTGTTCACTCATCCCTTACTTGATGCGCACACAACCTGGGGAACCCAGCTTTTCTGGCCTTTAGATCTAAGACTGGCCTACAAGAATATCTTTGTAATAGATCCGCTTTACACCCTGCCTTTCCTTTTCTTTCTCATTATGGCTATGAGGTTTAACCGGACAGATCCTAAAAGAAGAAAATATAACCGGCTTGGACTTATTGTGAGCAGTATTTATTTATTAGCAATCACTCCCGCGCTAAAATTCTATACATTTCAGAAATTTGAAGCTGCCCTGGAGGAGCAAAATATCGCTTATGATAGAATGGATACCAGGCCCACACCTTTAAATTCTATTTTATGGACCGCCAACATCGAGACAGACGAATCCTTTCTTATCGGGAATTATTCTGTTTTCGATACCCAGCCAATAGATTTTTACAGCGTCCCTAAGAACCATGATTTGGCCGGTAACCTGGCAGATGACCCCAACCTGAACAGATTGATACAGATAAGCGATGGCTGGTATACATATTCAGAAAAGAACGGGGATCTCTACTTCAATGATCTCAGGTTCGGGAATATGGATATTGAAGATCCGGATTCCGAATTCATTTTCAGCTACAAATTAGCCAAAGAGCATGGTGAACTAACCGCTACCGAAACTGAAAAGGAAATGACCGATGCCAAAAACCTTCTGCCCAGACTTTGGGCACGTATTCTCGGCAATTAGAATATTCCAGAAACTACTTTAAAATTGCATTCTGAACTTGGTTCAAAATCAATCAATCTCTAAAGTATATCTAAGCTTGAGACCCTTAATTAAATTCAGGGTGACAGAACAGTATTATTGTATACTAAAGAATTTACAATTATTATATTTAGGAAAAAATTCAATTTATGCGATTTCTACAGGCACTTTTGGCCATTTTCATATTTTCTTACACCTCTATTCAGGCTCAAAAGGATTCTTTGGCACTGGATAAGATCATAACGAAATTTCAGGAACACGAACCTTTTAAGCGCTCAGAATATCCTCTAGGACTATACACCAAAGAGCATTATAAAAAAGAAGCCGATTTTGCTGAAAATCTACTGAAGGAAATAAAAAAACTGGATTATTCTGAACTTTCAGAATCTCAAAAAATTTCTGCAGATCTTTTAAAATATGACCTGAAGAACACGGTGAAAACTTATGAATTCAAAGCTTATCTGAATCCGCTTTTATCTGATTCCGGATTTCACCTTAGCCTGAATTATCAAATTCGAGATCTTAACAATTATGCACAGGTAAGGGCCTACCTGAATAAACTGAATGCCATTCCAGAATATGTAGATCAGCATTTTAAATTATTGCACGAAGGTCTGAAGGAAGGGATCACCCAGCCACTGGTTATATTCGAAGGTTATGAGAATACCTATGATTCACAGATAGTAGATGATTATAAGGACAGCTATTTCTATAAACCTTTTGAAAATCTGCCTTCCACCTTATCTGAAAAGCAAAAAGATTCGGTTTTAAAGGCAGCTGAAAAAGCCATCTCAAAAAATGTGATTCCTGAATTCGAGCGCATCAAAAAATTCTTTGAGAACGAATATTTTCCAAAAACAAAAACTGCCTTAGGAGTTTCAGAGATCCCAAATGGAGAGGAATATTATGATTACCTGCTGGAATATTACACCACCTTAGATCTAAGCGCCGACGAAGTCCATAATATCGGACTGGAAGAGGTTCAAAGGATAAATACAGAAATGAAAAAGGTGATGGCCGAAACCGGTTTTAAAGGATCTTTTGCTGAGTTCTTCAACTTCCTGCGAACAGATGAACAATTCTATGCAAAGACCCCTGAAGAGTTACTAATGTTCGCCCGGGATATCGCTAAACGAATTGACGCCAAGTTACCGGCATATTTCACCAAATTACCAAGAAAACCTTATGGAGTCGCTGAAGTTCCGGCTGCAATCGCTCCTAAATACACCACCGGAAGATATATTGGAGCTTCAGATGAAACCCAGCCGGGATATTACTGGGTAAACACCTATGATCTACCGAGCCGTCCAAAATATGTGTTGCCATCTTTGACGGCACATGAAGCTGTTCCTGGACATCATCTACAGATCTCCTTGAACAATGAGCTTGGAGATGAAATCCCTGAATTCAGAAGAAGATTTTATATATCGGCCTTTGGCGAAGGATGGGGATTATATTCTGAATTCCTGGCTGAAGAAATGGGAATTTACCGCAATCCTTATGAGGTTTTTGGAAAACTTACCTATGAACAATGGCGGGCCTGCCGACTGGTGGTCGACACCGGGATTCACGCAAAAGGCTGGACGAGAGACCAGGCAGTAGATTTTATGAAAAAGAATACTGCGCTTTCCATTCATGAGATCAATACCGAAGTAGACCGCTATATTTCCTGGCCTGGACAGGCTGTTTCTTACAAGATAGGCGAGTTAAAGATCCGCGAATTGCGTAAGAAAGCGGAAGAAGCTTTAGGTCCCAATTTTGATATCAGGAAATTCCACGAAATCATCCTGGAAGAAGGAGTAGTGACCTTACCAATTCTCGAAAAGAGAGTAATGGATTATATCCATTCTAATTCTTAGACGTATATAAGAGTGGTAGCCTGAGTTTAGACTATCTTTGCAGCCTAATTCAGAAAAAATGACCTTAGAACAAAGCCTAAAACAGCGCAGTGACTCCTCATGCGAACTCTGTGGAAACAAGGAAACCCTGAGGGTCTATGAGATTCCAAATTCTCCTGAACAGGTTCTTCTAAAGGAAATTCTTATTTGTAATATCTGCCGCACCCAAGTAGAAGATCCAGAAAAAACCGAGCCTAACCACTGGCGTTGTTTAAATGACTCCATGTGGAGTACTGTTCCTGCCGTCCAGGTGATGGCCTGGAGAATGCTTCACAGGCTGAGGTCTGAAGGATGGCCGCAAGATCTACTGGACATGATGTATATGGAAGATGAGGTAAAGGATTGGGCGAAGGCCGGAATCCAGGAAGAAAAGGTTGAAAATTCAATTGTA
>JBFIMP010000266.1:0-3668 GCA_041611635.1 Christiangramia sp. | reverse complement strand
GGCAGCAGCATTAGGCTGAATAAAACTATTGGGTAAGGCCGAGATATTCTGAAGATGATCAAGGCTACCGTCGCCTTTTACGGCGAAAGCACTAACGGTACTATTCAGTTCATTTATCGAATACAAATAACTCCCGTTTTTTGAAAAATTTAGATGCCGTGGTCCAGCCCCATCTTCTAATGTAACAGCACTTTGTTTATGAGGTTCTAACTGGCCGGTCATGATATTAAAACGATAGATCCAAATTTTATCGTTGCCTAAATCTGCTATATAAGCGTAACGGTTATCTCCACTTATTTTTACAGAATGGGCATGGGCCGAATCTGAATTTTCCAGTTTAAGTTCCTGACTCTTTTCCAGGTTTCCGTTAGAGCCTATCTTACATACCATAACTACTCCCCCCAAATAATTACTTATAAAAGCGAATTTACCTGATTTATCCAGGGCTATATGGCAAGGAGCAAACCCGCCGGTCTCCAGTTTCCCTATACTTTTCAATGATCCGTCTTCCTGAATTTCAAAAGAATGAACCATTCCGCTGTCTCCATCCTGTGGTCCCAGTTCACTTACGGCATAGATGTATTTTCCCATTTTACCTACCTTTACAAAAGATGGATTAATGATTTCGGCCGCGGTACAAACAAAATCCAAATTTCCAGTGTTAGGATCCTGATTTAAAAGATAAATACCCTTGGCTTTCCCATCTACATGCCCTTCTTTCCTGGTATAGGTCCCAACATAAATTTTATTGATAGAATCTTTTCTCTGAACCATATCTGCCTGTGCTTTCACGGGAGTAAAGCAAAATAAAGATAGTAGACTTAATAGTATCAAACTTTTCATATCGGTAGATTTTTATCTTACAACCATTTTTTTCTTTTGAAATAATAAAGCATCAGGAAGAATATGATGATCATTACACCCCAAAGTACAAAATAGCTATATTTCCATTGCAATTCTGGTATATACTCAAAATTCATCCCGTAGATACCGGCTATGAAGGTAAGAGGAATGAAAATACTCGCCATAATAGTAAGCACTTTCATTACCTCGTTCATTTTGTTGCTTATGGTAGTCATATATAGATCCATAAGACCCCAGATCATTTCTCTATAAATATCTATATGCTCTGAAATCTGTATGATATGATCGTGCAGGTCTCTAATATAATTGATGGTACTATTTTCTATGAGGCGGGTATCCATTTTTTCTAATCTGCTTACTACCTCTCTCAAAGGAAAAACAGATCTTCTTATCCGTAATATGGTTTGCTTAAGATCCTGTATTTCCTGAGTAACATTGTCATTGGGTTTATTAATGAACAAACTGGCTTCCATCTCCTCTATGCGGTCGCTTATATCGTCTATTACCAGAAAATAATTATCTATAATCGAATCCAGCAAGGCGAACATGAGATAATCTGCAGATCTGCCACGAATTCTACCTTTGCCGGTCTCCAGCCGGTCTCTTACCGGGTTGAATACATCACCGTCTGATTCCTGAAAGGTTAACAGGTAATTTTTCCCAACGATCATGCTAATATGTTCGTTTTCGATAGTTCCATTTTTATAGTAAAGCATCTTGGCGACAATAAAAAGATAATCTTCATAAGCTTCTACTTTCGGCCTTTGCCCGGTATTTACTATATCTTCCATCACCAGTGGATGAAGTTCATAATATTCGCCCAGTTTTTCTATTTCCTTTACATTACTTAGACCGTCTATATTAAACCAGGTTATCCTTTCTTCATCTACGAACTTAAAAGCGTCCTCGGTAGAGGTAGAAGTGAATCTTTCATATTGCTCCAGATTATAATCTATTACATCCAGTTTAGTTTCAACAGAATCTTTATTTCCCACGTAGGTCATGGTACCCGGGATCTGATTTACAGTTTTAGTGTTCTTAGGACGGCGTAGTAAGGATTTAGGTCTTTTTAGAGCCATATATTAATATTTAAAAATAATTAACCAGTAAGGATAAAACCAGATCTTGAAATCTTCCGAATGCAAAACGTATTTAACCTGATTTATTTTGATAAATGTAAGAATAATCCGCAAACACAAAGATTGCCGATCATTTCGAGCTTCTCTTTTTTAAAAAATAAAACTGAATTGGAGTTTATAAATTGAATAAAATCTAAGCTTAATTTTACCTTTGCGGCTATGAAAGAAGCTGTCCTGCTAGATACATTAAAAGAATATTTTGGTTACGAGAGTTTTAGACCTCTTCAGAAAAAAATAATAGAATCTGTTTTTGACGGGAAAGACAATCTGGTCATTATGCCCACCGGTGGTGGAAAGTCTATTTGTTATCAGTTACCCGGCATTTTATTGCCAGAGATCACCCTGGTCATTTCTCCTCTTATCGCCTTAATGAAAGACCAGGTAGACGGATTAAATGCTAATGGGGTTCCCGCGGCTTACTTGAATAGCAGTCAGGATGAAGCAGATAAACAGGCTATTTTTCAAAAGATCGATAATAAAGAGATCAAATTATTATATGTAGCACCTGAAAGTCTTCAGTTCGTAGACAGGTTTCTTACCGATGGTAAAGTAAGCCTTATTGCCATCGACGAGGCGCACTGTATTTCCAGCTGGGGACATGATTTCAGGCCAGCATACACTCAGCTGGGATATTTAAAGAACCGCTTCCCTTCTACCCCGGTTCTGGCACTTACAGCCACTGCAGATAAAGCTACCCGGAATGATATCTGTAAACAGCTAAATATCCCGAATGCAAAAAAGCATGTAGCTTCCTTTGATCGCAAGAACCTTAGTCTAGAGGTTAGACAGGGCATTAAACGCTTTGAACAGATCTCAGATTTTTTAAGGAACAGAAAGAAGGAAAGTGGCATTATCTATTGTTTGAGCCGCAAGACCACAGAAGAACTTGCTGCAAAACTAAAAGTAAAGGGTTTTAAAGCAGAAGCATATCACGCTGGCCTGGATCACCTGGAGCGTTCCCAAATACAGGACGATTTCATCAATGACGAAAAACAGATCATCTGTGCAACCATTGCTTTTGGAATGGGTATAGATAAATCGAATATCCGTTGGGTGATACATTATAATATGCCAAAAAACCTGGAAGGTTATTACCAGGAAATTGGCCGAGCGGGAAGAGATGGATTAGCATCAGACACGCTTCTCTTTCATAGTTATTCAGATGTGATCCAGCTTCAAAAATTCGCTTCGAACGCCAAGAACGAAGAAGTTCAGCTGGCTAAACTGGATAGGATGAAGCAATATTCTGAAGCGCTGAGCTGTCGCCGAAAGATCCTCTTGAGCTATTTTGGAGAATACCTGGAAGAAGATTGCGGTAACTGTGATATTTGCCGCAACCCACCAGAATTCTTCGACGGAACCATAATAGCACAGAAAGCGCTTTCCTGTATTTTCAGGCTGAAGGCTTCAGAACCAATATCAGCAGTGATCGATGTGCTTCGCGGTTCACAGAACGAGGTAATAAGAAGAAATAATTATCAGCAACTTTCTACATATGGGATCGGTAAGGATATATCCTGGCATCACTGGCAGCAATATATCATTCAGCTTATCAATCTCGGCTACGTAGAGATCGCTTTTGATAGGAACAATAGACTTCAACTTACCGAGCAGGCTAAGAAAGTTCTTTTCGAGAAAGAGAGAGTTTACCTTGCCGACGTTAAG
>JBFIMP010000265.1:0-3690 GCA_041611635.1 Christiangramia sp. | reverse complement strand
TTGGGAGATAAAATTAACTTTAACGTTCAGGGAGTAATGCTGAATACGGTCGTAGGAAGTATAAGAGCTGTAGACTGGAGCAGAATGCAACTGAATTTTTCCATTGTTTTTCCTACAGGCGTTCTGGAAGATGCTCCACAATTCAGGGTGCTTACTACAAATGTTCCAGACGAAACAAAATCTGCCAACCTGCAACAAAGCCTGGTAGAGAATTTTCCAAACCTTACCATCATAGACCTGCGACAGGTTCTTACCTTAATCGAAAAGATCCTTACCAAGATCTCCTGGTTGATCAATTTCATGGCGTTCTTTAGCATATTTACCGGGATCATCGTGCTTATAGGCGCTGTTCGAACCAGTAAATATCAACGTATAAGGGAAAGCGTTCTTTTAAGAACCCTGGGCGCACGAAGCGAACAGATCTTAAAGATTCTCGCCCTGGAATATTTCTATCTGGGAATATTAGGAGCGCTGTCAGGAATTCTTTTATCGCTAATTAGTAGCTTCCTGCTTGGCTATTTTGTTTTTGAGACCACTTTTATTCCATCTTGGATACCCTTTTTAGTCCTTTTACCTGGAATTATTTTACTGGTAATGGGTATTGGATTAGGAAATAGCCTGAGTGTGATTAAGAGTCCGCCACTGGTGGTGCTTAGAAAGGAACTCTCTTAACTAGTTTAACCAATAAAGCAATCTTAATCAATAAGATAAAATGGCTTCCCAGATCATTTAGTATAACTTTAACTGTGTTTTTTCAGGAAATCCTACACTAGACCGTATTTTTAGAGGTATTTCATGCAACTAAATAAAATGAACCAATGGATACCTACCATTTAGAGTTAAATGATGTAGACGATATCATCCCGGAACTGGCGAACCATCTGGGGACTATATATAATGAAGACCTGGGGGAGTATATTTTAAAGATCCCCGGTTCAAAGGGTGAAGGTGAGATCAAGGTGATTAACTTTCCTAACGGAATTGGTTTATATACCTATCATTGTAAATTTAAACAAGAAATGCATTTGAACCTCAACCATTTAAAGGTAAAGCCAATTCGCTTTATTTACTGTGTTGAAGGTTCGCTAAAAAGCAGTTTCGCTCATAACCAGGATTGTTCTTCTATCATGGAGCATGAATATCTTATTGCTGCCCCAAGGGAACAGGAGACTCACAATCTCCATTTCCCAAAAGACCAGGAAGTTGTACTCTGCTACCTGGAAATCGACCGTCAAAAATTTAAGAATTACATCTCCTTCGATCTTAAAGAACTGGAACCAATCTTTTTTGAATTGTTCAGTGATTGCAGTGCAAAAAATAGAATTTCAGAAAAAGCCCGTTTTAGTATAAGAACCGCTGAATCTATAAAAGAGCTTAGAAATACCGACATTACGGGATTTCCCAGGATAAATTTCATTGGGGCCAAAGCTCTCGAGATCTTAAGCTACATGCTTAATGGGTTTAAAAGAAATGATCATGATAGCAGAAATTCCGGTTTAAATGAAAAGGATATTAAAGCAATAGAAAAAGCCGTCGAATATATAGATTCAAATATTTCAAATACAGGTACGGTAACCGATCTTTCCAAAGTTGCCGGCGTGAACATTAATAAACTTCAGGAAGGTTTTCAAACTATTTTCGGGAAAACCGTGAATGAATATATCAGAGATGTAAGACTTACCAGGGCTTTAAATATTCTTCTGGCCGGTAATAAAAATGTTAGCGAAGTGGTTTATGAACTGGGATTATCCAGTAGAAGCTACTTTTCCAAGATCTTTAAGGAAAAATATGGGGTCTCCCCGAGAAAAATACTTTCCAGGAAAACCGATGCACAGGATATCAAAGAGAACTGAGGCTGCCTACCTTACTACCTGTTTTTCCCTATCTCAACAATTAAAATAGGGTGTTTCTCCCCTTTCCTCATTATATTGTTTTAAAGTATCTTAGCACATGATATAATAGGCGGAAATCCGTGTTGGAATTGGGAGGTCACAGGACAATTTGGGGTCATCATTTGTCATTCAAAAGTTAGAACAGGGATCCTGTGATAAAGGAAATACATCTTATCAAGCTCCCATCTCAGAAATTAATCTAATCCTTTTATAAGTTAGTCATTTTAAAAACGCGGATTTCCGTTTTTTCTCCGTTTTCCCTTCTGATACATGTAAAGAATCTCTGCATTTAAATATTCTAAAAAAAGCTCAAAACTTCGTATATTCAAGCCAGTTTTCAAAACACATTGATAATGAAATTACAAATAAAAAAAGGACTGAGCGTTTTCGCTCTTTTTTCAATAATGGGCTATTGTAATGGCCAGGAAAATGAACAAAAATCTATGAGTAATCCTTTACTGGCAGAATGGACTGGCCCCTACCAGGGAGTTCCGGCATTCGATAAAATGGAAGTTGAACTTGTAAAACCTGCGATTCGAAAAGGCATGGAAATGCATCTCGCAGAAATTGATAAAATTACCGCGAATACAGAAGAACCTACTTTCGAGAACACTATAATTCCAATGGAAAAAGCAGGAGAAGAACTGGACCGTGCTTTTACCTATTACGGGATCTTTAGCAGTAACATTTCAACACCCGAGTTCAGAGAAGTACAGAGAGAACTTGCGCCAGAAATTTCGGAATTCTCTTCAAAGATCAGCCAGAATGAAGACCTTTTCAAACGCATAAAATCGGTCTATGAAAAATCAAAAAAGAATCCACTTGAGCCTGCCCAACAAAGAGTTATAGATCTTATATACGAAGATTTTGCCATGCAGGGGGCTGAACTTAATAAAGAGGATAAGCAACGTTATGCTGCCATAAACAAGGAACTCTCTGGCTTATACACGCAGTTCTCTAATAATGTACTCGCAGATGAAGAAAATTATGTAATCTATCTGGGCAAGGATCAATTAGGTGGCCTGCCTGAATCCTATATCAAATCTGCTGCACAGGCTGCAGAAGAGCGTGGAGAAAAAGGCAAATACGCCGTGACCAATACCAGGTCCTCAATGGATCCCTTCCTTACCTATTCTACCGAAAGAGAATTGCGTGAGAAGGTCTGGAAAAATTACTATTCTCGCGGCGATAATGGAGATGAATACGATAACAATGAAATAGTTAAGAAGATCCTTAAGCTGCGCGACGAGAGGGTGGAGCTTTTGGGATATGACAATTATGCTCAATGGAGACTACAAAATAGAATGGCGAAGAATCCAGAGAACGCCATGGATCTAATGATGAAGGTATGGCCAGCGGCACTTGCCAGGGTTGAAGAAGAAGTTCAGGATATGCAGGAAATTGCAAATGCTGAAGGAAAGGATATTACAATAAAACCATGGGATTACCGCTTCTATGCTGAAAAGGTTAGAAAAAAGAAATATGACCTGGATAGCGAAGAAGTGAAACAATATCTGGAATTAGGAAATCTTACCCAGGCTTTATTTTTTACAGCAGGTGAATTATTCAATTTTGATTTTACTCCTGTTGAAGATGGTTCTGTGCCGGTATTTCATGAAGATGTGAAAGTTTGGGAAGTAACAGACAAAGATTCTGGAGACATCGTTGGTCTTTGGTATCTGGACCCATATGCACGCCAGGGTAAAAGATCTGGGGCCTGGGCGACCACCTATCGCAGTTACAGCGAATTAAAGGGTGAAAAACCAGTACTTGCTTCTAATAATTCTAATTTTATTGA
>JBFIMP010000264.1:0-3695 GCA_041611635.1 Christiangramia sp. | reverse complement strand
TTTCTATGAATTTTTCAAGAGCGGTTTTTGGTTCTATGGTAAGTGCATAACTGGAAATGTGTGGAATATCAAGCTCAACGGCTTTGTCCAAATTCTCTATCCATAGTTCATTGGATTGCCCGGGAATCCCGTAGATAAGATCGATGCTGATATTATCAAAATACTGCTTTGCTAGCTGAAGAGAGCTCAAGGCTTCTTCAGAATTATGAGCCCGGTTCATTAAGTTAAGGTCTTTTTCAAAAAATGACTGGACTCCTATACTCAATCGATTCACCGGAGAAGCGTCTAGCATTTTGATCACTTTTTCCGAAAGATCATCGGGATTTGCCTCGAGCGTGATCTCGGCGTTTTCTGAAACCTCGAAATGTTTAAAGATCGTTTTGAAGATCAGTTCCAATTCTTCAGCATCCAGTAGGGAAGGGGTTCCTCCTCCAAAATAGATGGTTTCAATTTGCTGCCCTATCTCGTCCTTCCTAAGTTCCAGCTCTCTGCAAAGCATTTCCACCAACTCGGTTTTCTTTTTCATGGAAGTCGAGAAGTGGAAATCACAGTAATGGCAAGCTTGCTTGCAAAAAGGAATATGTATATATATACCGCTCATAACAATGATCAATTAACAATAAGCAATTATAATTTTCAATGCGAATTGATAGGATTTGTCTGATAATACGTTCTTTTTTTCTAATTCTGACATTTCCTATATTTATTGATAATTGTTTACTGCTAAATGTTATTTGATTCGTTTCGGATTTTGTTTGATAAAAGCATCCCATCCGGTATAGCTTTTTCCAATTTCGGTTCTGCCGGAATTGTAGAAATGACAAACCGCGGCGGCTAGTCCATCTGTAGCATCCAGATTTTTAGGAAGCTTTCCAATATTCAACTGACTTTGCAGCATTCTTGCTACCTGTTCCTTACTGGCATTCCCGTTCCCGGTAATGGCCATTTTTATTTTTTTTGGCAGATATTCAGTGATCGGAATTTCCCTCGATAGCCCGGCAGCCATGGCTACTCCCTGCGCTCGGCCAAGTTTTAGCATGGACTGAACGTTTTTTCCGAAGAAAGGAGCTTCGATCGCGATCTCATCGGGATGGTAATTATCAATAAGTTCTATGGTACGTTCAAAGATCAGTTTAAGTTTTTTATAATGATCACTGTATTTGCTCAGTTGGAGTTCATTCATCTGGATAAAACTCATCTTTTTATTCTCCACCTTAATAAGGCCGAATCCCATAATAGTGGTTCCCGGATCAATACCGAGAATGATCCTTTCGCCTTTCAAAACTGATTTTTCCGAAGATTTGCTCACAAAAATTACCTAATTTGGGACTTTCACAAAGCTAAACAATTCTGCTCTGCCAGCATCAAACTTATCCGTTATGCTTTTGCTGATCTTATTCGGACTCATAACAGCAGCCTACCTGGGGCTCGTTATTTCATTCCTTTATGGATGGAAGCGATTGCCAGATGTAAAATTAAGAGTGTTGCCTGCGGAAAATACTTTTTCGATCGTCATTCCTTACCGGGATGAAACCGAAAATCTACCAGCGCTTCTTAAATCGCTCTCCGGAATTAAATATCCTGCGGCAAAGTATGAGATCCTTTTGGTGAATGATGCTTCCAAAGATAATTCCAGGGAGATCTGCGGGGCTTTTTTGAAGGATTTTCCTTTGTTGAATATTCGTTTGCTTGAAAATAAAAGGCAGAGTAATTCTCCTAAAAAAGATGCTATAAGAACCGCGATAGAAAGTTCAAGGTTTGAGTATATCGCTACTACCGATGCCGATTGTGTAATTCCGCCTAACTGGTTGCATTTTTTTGATGAGATGATCCGGGAAAATAATTCTGAAATGATCGCTGGACCGGTTGGGTTCATTCAAAAGCTGGGAGGAAAGAAACCATATTTTCAGAATTTTGAAGAAATGGATTTTATGAGTTTGCAGGCCTCTACAATTGGAGCTTTTGGGATCGAAAAAGCTATTATGTGCAATGGAGCGAATCTTTGCTATAAAAAAGATTTATTTATCAAAGGATCAGGCTTCTCTGACAATGAAAACCTGGCGAGTGGTGACGATGTGTTCCTGTTACAGGATTTTCGAAAAAAAGGAAAAAGAGTAACCTTTATAAAATCTGAAAAAGCTGCTGTTTTAACTAATTATCAAAAGCGTCTGAATGATCTTATTCAGCAGCGCATTAGATGGGCAGCCAAAACATCTGCCTATACCAGCCTATTTGCAAAATTCACCGGGATCATTGTTTTTTTGATGAACCTGTCCCTTTTATTTTTTACTGTGTTGGCTTTTATGAAGCTGTTTTCTTTTCAGTATTTAATGCTGATCTTTTTGTTGAAATTCAATGCCGATTTTATGCTCATCTTTAAAGCAGCGAAATTTATGAACCGGGAGAGCTTGATGCGACATTATTTCTGGTGTAGTATTTCCTATCCTTTTTTCAGCGTGTACGTTGCAAGTCTATCGCTTTTTAAAAGTTATGAATGGAAGGGGAGAAGGTTTAAAAAGTAAATGAGAATTGAAAATGATGAATGAGATTCTTCACTCCGCTATCGATGCGTTCTGAATGACAATGATGCTCTCTCAGCAAAAAAAGCTTGCGACTGAAGCTGTCTCTTTCAGGAAAAGGGACCCTGAAACAAGTTAAGGGAGACGTTAGCTTAACAGAAGAAACTTAAAATTTCTAAATATGAATTATTACATACTTAATTACAAACTGGCAGATAATTATCTCCAGGACCGAGGCCAGTACAGGGCAGAACATTTAGGAATGGCCAAAGAAGCTGCGGAAAAAGGAGAGCTCGTTCTGGGTGGAGCACTGGACGAACCGGCAGATGAGGCTTACCTGATCTTCCGTAGCGAAAATGATGAAAGTGCAACTGCTTTTGCCAAGAATGATCCTTATGTGAAGAACGGCCTGATCAAGGAATGGAGAGTTAGAAAATGGAATGCCGTGGTTGGGAGTAGAATTGAAAGTTGATAATGGGATTTCTCACTTTGTTCGAAATGATAAGCAATACGTCTCATCGAGGAAGTTATCGACTGAAGGTGTCTTAAGTTCCTTAAATTGAGATTCCTTCGGCTGTGCCTCGGAATGACAAACTAATTCGGGAGAGGGTGACGCTTATTGAAATCAATCCAAGGATGATGGTCTACCAATAAGATTCCTTCACTGCGTTCGGAATGACAATCATGACGTCTCAGCGAGGAAGTGTAGCGACGAACCAGTCTCAAAATTCCAACTTCGTCGTTCTAAATTCGTATTTTGGTTTATTCCGCTTTAACCACTACCGGCATTTTAAAAACCGTGGAAACAGGGATTCCGCGTTTGCTGGCAGGATAGATCTTGGGAAGTGAATCTATGCTTTGTCTTAGCCATTGTTCAATTTCGGGTAACTGATCAGTTACTGTGGTATCCACTTTTATGGAATCTATTTGCGGCTTTCCTTCCTTGGTGATCTCGAGATAAATGAAAAGAGTGTCATTAATGCTTTCGGTAACTACGGGGTGCTGACTGGATAAAAAAGAATAAATGGTGGTAGCAACTTGTCTTTCAAAGCAATTTTTGGCGGCAGCAAGTCCGTTGGCATTCATGCAATTTTCGAAAGCGGGATATTCGTCTACTTCCTTCCAGTTAAGGGAACGGGATTCCTGCTCCAGAACCTCTTCAGAAGAGATCTTTTT
>JBFIMP010000263.1:0-3714 GCA_041611635.1 Christiangramia sp. | reverse complement strand
TGGGTAACATCCAGTGCCACGAAATGAAAATCATCAACAGAGGAATTTTTAGGCTTTCTGCTGGTGCCGTAAACTATAAAATCGCGCTTGCTTAAGAAGGTCGCAACAGATTTCCCGATACCGGAAGATGCGCCTGTAATGAGTACTACTTTTTTGGAAGATTTCCCTTTTTTCATATCGCACAAATATGCAATAATTTTAGGACTTGGTAGAAACAAAAAATGGCAAGCGACCCACATCACACCGCTACGACCGCCTACCCTTGCTGCGTTCCCGCCCTGGGGGATTCAGCAGGAGCTGGTTGTGTGGGACTTGCCGGTGCAAATATACAATCTTTGTAACTTTAGGCAAGCTTTTTTTAATGCGAATTAGTTAATTTAGCTCAGTATTCAAGCCTATTTTATGATGAACAAATTTAACTTACTGTTACTCTTTATTTTAAACTTTTTAATTTTTTCATGCGGAAGCAATAATGGAAATAAAAAATCTGATTTTTCTCTTCAGATCAATGAAAATAAGTCTGAATTTAAGCTAAATGATGAACTAAAAGCTTCAATTCTTAATACCAAGAATAAAAATATCGATTCTGTATCTTACTATTTTAACGATCTATATCTAAAAAGCTCAAAAGATGGAAATTTTAACCTGAACCTGGATGAAATGCGTTTAGGAAATCAACTTCTTAAAGCGATCGTTTATTCTGAAGAATCTACCGACACCCTTTCCAGGTCTATACAAATACTGAATACTAAAGCTCCAGTTCTCTATACTTATGAAGTGATAAATTCCTACCCGCATGATATCACCTCGTATACCCAGGGATTGGAATTTCATGGAGACATTTTATACGAAAGTATCGGCCAATATGGTAAATCAAAACTCCGAAAAGTAGATCTTGAATCTGGAGAGGTACTTAAGGAGATAAAATTAGATGATCAATATTTTGCAGAAGGGATTACCATATTAGGTGATAAGCTTTACCAACTAACCTGGCAGGAAGGTGAAGGCTTCATATACGACCTGGATAGCTTTGAGAGAACAGGAACCTTTGGATACAATCAAAGTAAAGAAGGCTGGGGATTATGTAATAACGGCCAAAAAATTTTTAAAAGTGACGGTACTGAAAAGATCTGGATTTTAGATCCAGAAACTTTAGCCGAGAAAAGCTATATACAACCAACAACTCATAAATCTGTCTCCACAAAATTCAATGAACTCGAATGGGTAGACGGTAAAATTTATGCCAACACTTACCAAAAAGATGGTGTAGCAATTATTAATCCAGAAAACGGAGCTATAGAAGGCCTTATTAATTTCAGCGATCTTAGAGACAAGGTAACTCAACACAATAAATTGGACGTTTTAAACGGCATCGCCTACAATCCTGAAACCAATAAGTTATACGTTACCGGAAAGAACTGGGATAAAATCTTCGAGGTTAAAATCATGGAGAAATAATGGAATTTAATCCCGAAATCTATGAAAAACAAGTGGTGGTTAAGCAGGAACACCTTGACAAACAAGAGCATGTAAATAATGTACAATACGTGCAGTGGGTTCAGGATGTAGCAGAAGAACACTGGGAAGCCAGGGCCACCGAAGAGCAGAAAGCGAAATTGATCTGGGTGGTGGTAAAACATGAAATAAGTTACAAAAAAGAGGCTTTCCTGGATGACCAAATCTCCCTCCAAACTTATGTAGGCGAAGTTACTCATGTGACCTCTATAAGACACGTCATCATAAAAAATACAGATACAGACAAAGTACTAACCGAAGCAAAAACCACCTGGTGCCTGCTAGATGCAGACACCAAAAAACCGGTGAAAATATCCCAGGAGTTAAAATCTGTTTTCCTTCAGTAGCACTTACCAAACTGTTGCTTAATCTTTATAATTACATTAGGAAACTATCATAATTTTTGTTTAATCTTTTTAATTTAAACATTAAACATCTATATATTGAAGAAAAAATCTAATTATGGAAATATTAAAGATCATTCTTCAACTCATTGTAGGACTAGGAATATTGAATGTTTGGTTCCTAAGGTTCAATAAACAAACCGCTTACCGTGGAGGAAAAGCCGGCAGCATGAAAGAAGAATTCAAAGCCTACGGTCTACCAGAAACCATGACCTATATTGTTGGTTTCATCAAAGTAACTCTCGCCATCATGCTTATTGCAGGTATCTGGATAGAAAGTTTAGTAGATCCGGCAGCTATCGGGATGGCAGTAATGATGCTGGGAGCTATTATAATGCACCTGAAAATAAAGGATACCTTTAAGCAAACCTTACCAGCCCTTACCCTTCTAATCATTTGTGGAATTATTGTCTGGCTATAAAAAAAGCCATTCAGAAGAATGGCTTAAAACGTTTTTTAGAAGTTCAAATTACATCTGAAAAAGCGGAAGCCCATGCATCATGGCGTTCACCTCTTTTCTCACTGCTTCAATTTCAGAATCATTATCGATGTTGGTGATCACGCGGTCAATAAGATCTACGATCTTCGCCATATCACCTTCTTTCAATCCTCTGGTCGTGATCGCGGAAGTTCCTATTCTAATTCCAGAGGTCACGAAAGGAGATTTATCATCGAATGGCACCATGTTCTTATTCACGGTGATATCAGCTTTCCCTAGGGCCTCCTCGGCATCTTTTCCACTAACATCTTTATTACGAAGATCGATAAGCATCATATGATTATCTGTTCCGCCAGAGATAACTCCGTAGTTCTTGTCTACAAATGCCTGAGCTAATACTTTCGCGTTCTTTTTCACCTGCACCATATAATGAAGGAATTCATCTGTCAAGGCTTCACCAAAAGCAACCGCCTTTGCCGCAATAATATGCTCCAAAGGTCCTCCCTGGTTCCCCGGGAAGATACCCGAGTTTAGCAGGGCCGACATTTTCTTAAGATTTCCATTCTTCAGTTTTTCACCGAAAGGATTATCAAAATCTTTCCCCATAATGATGATCCCACCTCTTGGACCGCGAAGGGTCTTATGAGTGGTAGAAGTCACAATATGACAATGAGGAACTGGATCACTTATCAATCCCTTAGCGATTAGCCCGGCGGGATGTGCGATATCTGCCAGCAAAATAGCACCTACGCTGTCGGCTATTTCCCTGAATCTTTTGTAATCGATCTCCCTGGAATAAGCAGAAGCACCTGCAATAATCATTTTAGGCTTTTCTCGTTCCGCGATCTCGGCTACCGCATCGTAATCTATAAGACCGGTTTCCTTATCTACTCCGTAGAAAGAAGGACTATATAATTTTCCTGAGAAATTCACCGGTGATCCATGAGTAAGATGCCCTCCATGAGCAAGGTCAAAACCAAGGAATTTATCACCCGGCTTCATACAGGCATGAAAAACCGCTGTATTTGCCTGCGAACCGGAGTGAGGTTGCACATTGGCATATTCAGCATTGAATAATTCTTTTAGACGGTCTATAGCAAGTTGTTCTACCTTATCTACCACCTCACATCCACCATAATATCGTTTCCCGGGGTAGCCTTCAGCGTACTTGTTTGTAAGCACAGATCCGGCAGCTTCAAGTACCGCATCACTTACAAAATTTTCACTCGCAATAAGTTCCAAACCATTTAACTGGCGCTCTTTTTCTTCAGCTATTAAATCAAATACTTGGGTGTCTCGTTGCATTACAATCTTTTACGTTAAATATTCGGTAAAAGTAACAAATACATTCGGTTA
>JBFIMP010000262.1:0-3719 GCA_041611635.1 Christiangramia sp. | reverse complement strand
TTGGAAAATATTGAAACCTATGACCTTAAATTACTTTTTGGTCATGATAAACCTGGAATCCTAGGCCAGGATGACTGGACATATTCTTCAGATCACCGAGTGTTCTTTAATAAGGATATTCCCTACGTTTATTTTGGAGTAGAGGATCACGAGGATTATCACCGGCCTAGCGATACTTTCGAGAATATTAATCAGGAATTTTACCAAAGCGCGGTGAGGCTTATTATTAATGCAATAGAGTCATTTGATTCTTATCTATACGAAGAGCAAAGAAATTAGAGCATACTTAATTATACGGTTTATCTTAACCATATAGAAGTTGTGGAAACATGAAAAGATCGGGAAGAGTAAAACTGCACTTTCCGATCTTTTACAATAGGTTTCAGGTGAGAAATCCCCTATCGGTTTTACTGGGCTATTTCAATAACCTCTGCCTGGCCTGGGATTAGAGAATTTTTGGTGGCGTATAATTTACCATCTTTACCAAAAGTAATTGCTGTTAGCATGGGAATTCCACTGGCTATGGTCTGGCATTCCAAAGTCTCGGTATTACAAGCTTTAATGTTGCCCCCGGCACCATTCTGCAACACCTCAACCGCAAACCAGCTTTTTTCATCAAACTCGGCTACGTAGAGCATTCCGTCTTTACCAAAAGCTATATCTATGATAGAAGTGAATCCACCGCTAAATAATTTCACACAATCCGGATCTGTTCCACACATTGCGTCCGATGCATTAGGTGAAATCCGCCAGATATTAGAAGCTCCTGCAGGTGCAGGAAAACCTTTTAATTCACTAACATAATAATAGCCATCAGGGCCAACGACTACAGATGTTGGCACCGCCTGCGCAGGAATCATTGCTGGAAAATTACATAAGCCCTCAAAACCAGGTATGGGATCTGGACAGCCTATGATGCTTTTAAGGTTATCTGTAGATACCAGTTCGTCTGGAAAAACAGCCACTAATTCAATTTTCCCTTTATTATCCACTCGCATAAGGTCATTCCCGCCCGAATCTGCTACCAGAGCCGAGTTAGCATTAAGAGCGGCAACAGAAAATGGATTGGAGTCAACTCCGGCACCATCAGGATCATTTTCCTCTTCAAAATGGAACAGGTTGGCGACCATATTGGTGCCTCCATTTCCCACAATATGTAATGCCTGTCCGCTATCTTCTTCGGGATCATTTGGTCCCGGTCCTGTAGTGGCCCACATAATACCTCTACCTACAGTTGAAACCGAGGTGACCCCGGGCAGAGCGAATTCTGTAGCGCCATGAATATTGGTTATGCCCTGGCCGGCATCTGCTACCAGAATATCATTATTTGGAGCAGTAGCGAGATCGAACAAAGGAGAGTTGAACTCACCTTCGTTATTTAATTTAACTTTCAACATTGCCGGGTTTTTTCCAATACTGGATTCATACTCGGTTTCTATATCTGTAATAACTGTTTCATTGGTGCAAGCGACCATTAAAATGAATAACAACACGAGACCTCCGAAAAAAAAGTGCTTTTTCATAATAATAAAATTTTACTGGTTATTGGTTTAATTAAAATGTAATGAGGATCGGAATCCTAAACTGCCTAAAGGTAAGTGGGTTAATCTGGAGGCAATGCCTAAACATCTGAAAATGAGGCGTATAAATATAGTAAATTTTGATCTATTGCGATGTGAAACAGATACTTTTTGGAAGAAAAGAATTAAATTATATACCTGTTAAATTTTAAATATGTTTGGGATAAAACTGGTGGCAAACAGATAGTTATTACCTAACAGTTTTAAAGTAATTTTAGAATGATTAGAAAAACCACGTGAATTTATTTAAAGACTATTCGAGTAAGACCATAAGACTAAAGCCCGATTATGAAGGCGAAGTAATCGCTACGCTTATCTTTTCAAATTTTAACCACGGAAACAGAAAAACAATACTCTACCTGCATGGATACGTAGACTATTTCTTTCAGGCTCACCTGGGCGGGGAATTCAATGCGAACGGGTTTGATTTTTATGCCCTGGACCTTAGAAAGTGCGGGAGGTCATTATTACCTCATCAGCATCCTAATTATTGTCGTGATTTAAAAGAATACTATGAAGAAATTAGTCTGGCCATCCGGCAGATCCAGGGAACGAGTAACGGAGATGTTTTTCTATTGGCGCATTCTACAGGGGGCTTGATCGCGAGCAATTATATGAATGATTCAGCAGACAGGCATCTTATAAAAGGGCTTCTTTTAAATTCACCTTTTTTGGATTTCAACCAAAGCAGATTTAAAAAATATATGGTTTACCTCGCTGCTCTATTTATGACTCGTTTTTCTAAATATTCCAAGATTGAAGGTGCCCTGTCTTCCGCTTATGTTGAAAGCATACACAAAGATTATCATGGAGAATGGGATTTTAATCTTAAATGGAAACCGCTCGAAGGTTTTCCAACCTACTTTTACTGGTTACTGGCAATTCGATCTGCGCATAAAAAACTAGCAGCCTCTAATATTCAGGTTCCTGTTTTGGTAATGCATTCTTCCGGTTCCGAAAAAATTTCGAAATATGATGAGAAGGCAAAATATAATGATATTGTCCTGGATGTTTCAGACATTAAAAGGATCGGGGCTAAATTGGGGAAAAGGACCAGTATGCTGGAAGTTGAAAATGCTATGCATGATATTTTTCTATCTCCACTTGTTATAAGGGAGAAAGCTTTTGAAGGAATGTTTTCCTGGTTAAATACTTTAAATTCAAACTCTTAGTTTTTAATAGGGATGATAGCTGTATATTTATAGGAGGCATTTGATTTTGCTAACCTTATGACAGGAAAATACTGTAAAAACATCCTGTAATTGTTTTCAAATGCTTATCTAATTAATAATTAAAGCAAAAGATCATGGAAAAAGGTATGGTAAAATTAAGTGTAATGTATCCCAATGAGGAGGGTAAGAAATTCGACCTGGATTATTATTGCAATCAGCACGTAGGACTCGTGGGGAAATTACTGGGAGACGCCGTTAAATCGGCATCAGTGGAAAAAGGTCTTGGAGGGAATACTCCAGATTCACCGGCAGTTTACATAGCCATTGGCAATATGTATTTTGAATCCATGGATGCTTTTCGTAAATCTTTCGGTCCAAATGCCGATGAGATCATGGGAGACCTTCCCAATTTCACCAATATTGAACCTGTAGTCCAGATTAGTGAAGTTGTGGTTTAAGACCTGTCTTTATGATAATGTTAACCCCTTTCCAATAAGCCTAAAGAATGCCTTTCATTTTCTGCTTGGGGATGGAATTTATTTTTTAATTATATTCAATTGCTTAGCGGAAAAATCTGTTGCACATTCTAAAAAGTTAGAAAAATGAAGTATTTTTTGAGTTTAATCTTAATTATAGCAGGTATGAACTCCCCACTGATTTTTGACTTTAATAAAGATTCAGATATCAGTGACTGGAAGATGGTGAACGATGTGGTAATGGGTGGGGAATCTTCCGGAAGTTTCAAATTGTCTGAAGATGGCTACGGGTTATTTACCGGCCACGTATCTCTGGAGAATAACGGGGGATTCTCCTCTGTGCAGTATGCTTTCGAAGCTATGAGTGTAAAAGGTTTTTCAAGTATAAAGATAAGGCTTCGTGGCGATGGAAAAGACTATCAATTCAGGATCAAGAACAGATCTGGCGACTATTACTCCTATGTATATACCTTCTCAACTTCAGGGAAGTG
>JBFIMP010000261.1:0-3779 GCA_041611635.1 Christiangramia sp. | reverse complement strand
CCAAAATATTTAATTATGAAAACTTTTAAATTATGTTACCTGGGAATGCTTTCAATGATCTTATTTTTTACGGTTGGATGTTCCAAGGAAGAACCTGTAATGGAGGAATTAAATGCGGTCAATGCTCACTATGACCCACAGGACATTCCAAACAATGGAGCGAAAGCAAAAATGTATACGGTAGATTTCAGTGAATTGAACAGTTCTGGAGTGTCTGGTTCTGCCGAACTAAAGTTGGATGGAGTGAATTTAACCGTGAAAATTTCCGCCTCAGGTTTTCAACCGGGAACCCATGCGCAGCATATTCATGGATTTGTTGAAAATAACAGGAATTCACAATGTCCGCCAGCTTCTGCCGATACAGATGGTGATGGACTAATTTCGGTAGGTGAAGGTGTTCCTTTCTACGGGGGAATTCGTTTAGCCCTGGAACCATTTCCAACTGCCGATGAGGATGGAAACATAGATTTTGAAATGACCTTTTATAATGTAACAAAGGAGATAACACCGTTACAGAATAAAACTATTGTACTGCACGGAATGGATGGTATACCTTCATTACCCGTGGCTTGCGGACAGGTAATATCTGCCCAGGGTTCTAAATAATTTAATGAACTACCTATTTTTAAAAGCACCTCAACGGGGTGCTTTTTTTATCTAAATTCCCTGGCTCAATCAGAACAGGTAGGAACTGGCAAATAAGAATTCCCCTGAATGGCGAGAGCTTGATAGTAGAATATTAAAAAACTTCTCATGGAGGCTACCGGCATCAATCAAAGCAGAATTAAAGACCATGGCGGCTATTTAATACTTCTAAATTCAATATTTAAATTTTTGGAAAGAAACGGCCGGTAGTTTTCTTATATAATTCATATTCCCTGTAACGTTTCGTGAGCAATCTTTCCTCATATTCAGACTTCACGATAAAAAGTATATACAGTAAAATTGAGATCAGGATCCTGAAACCAGACTCTGTAGCCATGGCAAAACTAAAAGAACTGATTAATATCCCGGTATAAATAGGGTGTCTTACATATTTATATAGGCCAGATTGTACTAGTTCTGAATTCGTCTTTGGCGAAGGAAAAGGAGACAGGTTCTTATTTAATTGCAGCATCGCCAGAATTAAAACGACAACTCCCAAAATTGCTACAATATAGGCCAGCGTTTTAATGAAAGATGAAAACGCCAGAGACAGAAATTTTAGATCGAAAATGTAAAGAAGGAACAACAGCATCTGCAGGGCAACCAGCTTGTAGTCTTTTGATCCTAGATTCATTATTTAATTATGTATATAATAATTTGAAAGCTGACTATTTCTGAAATCCATTCAAAAGAGCTTTTCGAATACCTTCCAGATTTTCTGAAAATTGCATCATTTGGGATAAAACCTGGGCCATTTCATTTTTATCGCCAAATCCTTTCAATTTGTTGTTCTTCTGAAAAGTTTCACGAATATTATGCCAGCGCTCTTTTTCCTGATCAGTCAATTGGTTTACAAGCTCTTTATACTTCAATAAATTCGCTTCCGCAGAAGAGGTAAGAGTTTGAGATTCGCTTTCATAATGAGATAACACCAGGGTTTTCAATTCCTGATCGTTCATCACCGGCACCACTTTCGCTACCAGTTTATTCATATCTCGGTACGATCCCTGCAATTTAAATGACGGTTCGATCCTGTACTCATCCTCCATCGCGGCACTTTTAATATAGGCTGCGTTCACCTTAAGTACCGTATCCCTTATCTTAATGATCTTTTCCAGCACCGATATGTATTCCTGAATTTCCTGGTTTGTATAATTCCCTGTTAGCTGAACCTCCTGATTCTCATTTTCTATACGATCCAGTAGCCTGTAGACATCATTAAAATTCTTACTGCTTAACTGGTGCATTACCGGGTTAGAGGTAAGTGAATTTTCTATAAGGCTCAGTCTGAATAAATGCGCGGTATCTCCAATAATATCACCAAGGTTATAAATATCTGCCCTGTTAGCGAGCATATCTGGAATTCTAAATTTTTCCCCGCTTTCAGTATATGGATTCCCGGCCATGATCACACAGAATTTCTTTCCCCGCATATCATAGGTCCTGGATCTTCCGTTATAGATCCCTTCAATTTTCCTGGTTCCGTCGGAAAGTGAAATGAACTTTTGTAAAAACTCTGGGTTGCAATGCTGAATATCATCAAGGTATAACATGACATTATTCCCCATTTCAAAGGCAAGGTTCAGTTTTTTCAATTCTTCTCTGGCTGCGGAATTTTTTGCAGAAGAAGGATCTACCGAAGTAATATCGTGGCCAATCGCAGGTCCGTTTATTTTCATAAAAATAAGACCAAGTCGGTTGGCAATATATTCCATAAGGGTGGTCTTCCCGTAACCCGGTGGAGAAATCAGCAATAAAAGTCCCATCCTGTCGGTTCTTTTTTGATCACCCACCGTTCCCAGTTGTTTAGCTAGGTTATCTCCAAATAATGGAAAATATACCTGATCTATCAGCTTATTTCTAACGAAAGAACTTAGAATACCTGGCTTGAACTCCTCCAGTTTCAAATCTTCCTTCAATTCTATTGTGACCTGATGTTTTGCTTTTCTGAATTCCTGAAAGGCTGGAACATTTATTTTAAAATATCTTTCATGGACCGCTACAAAATCATGATAATTAAATTCGTAAGTCCCATTTTGGATCAAGTGATGTTCACCTCTTAAACCACTGATCTTTTCTGATGGAGACGTGAATTTTGTATTCAATACCGCTTCGTCTTCAAACAGGATGAGACATACAACTTCGTTGACGTATTTTAAATTAAGATTTAGATCTTCACCGGCCTGAGTATTCAAAAATGCCTTTACCCATTGGCGGATCAATGAAACCTTTGCTTCTTTCGATTGCAGGTTATCCAGGGTTTTCCGGAATTTAAGATCGGCCTTCTGTTCTTTCAGTCTGCTTAAAAATTCTTCTTTGATCTGGATGGCAATTCCACTTTTCTGAAAATCGTTATCATTCTGAAGTTCTTCAAATAGATATTTTGCTGCATCTTCAGCAAATGCAACTTCATAAATTCCAGATTGCTCCCCGAAATCAAATATCGACGTACTCAGTTTTTTCAGGAGAAATTCATATTCCCGGGAATCGGGGAAATATTGCAATACATCACCCGATGCTTTTATGGTTTCATTCAGATATTTCTGAACTTTCACATCGGTAAAATTCCAGAAATACTGGGCACAAGCTCTTATTTCGGGATGAAATCGCAGAAGATCCAGCGCCTTGTATTTCTGAATAAACACCGAAAGGATATTCGCCGCATCCAGATCGTGCACTCCTTTTACATAGCCTTCAGAATAATCCTTACTGCTTTCCTCCTGCACTAGTTTTAACAACTCCGCCTCCGTTCTACTGGTTATTGCATCCTGATATTTCTGAAAAATCTTATAGGCCAGGTACGCTCCCCTGTAGATATATTTATTCTCAGAAATATAATCCTGATCCCAGAATTCCTCAGATTCCAGCAAAATTTCATTTTCTATTTTCTGATAGAAATCGGTTCCGGTAAGATGATATTTCAGACCGCCATCAGCATAAACAATGGTTAGGTCCAGCTCCTGGTTGTTTACCCCGAACTTATGCTTTCCAAGTTTAATGATATTCTCACCATCTTCATAAAGCTCCTTTTTATCCTTCAATTTTCTCAAAGAATCCTCCCGGGCAGATTTCAGTAAAGACTGAATTTCCTCAGCTTTCCCGCTATCATCCATTTCCTGAAGCTGTTTGGCGAT
>JBFIMP010000260.1:0-3796 GCA_041611635.1 Christiangramia sp. | reverse complement strand
TAACAATTATCTTCCTAAACACACTAGTAAGACGAAATCGTCTTAATTTTTGATTAGAACCCAATAAAATTACCGGATCAAAAATTTAGTAAGGCAAATTGAGTAGGGTCTGTTTGCCTGCTAAAGATCCGGTAATCTTTTGAGGCCTGTCACTAACCCAACATCCCGGTTTTCCCATAATCAAGGTATAAGGTCTTTATCGTTTTTAATTAAATAATAAAGGAGACCGCAAGCCTAAGGTGTTACCCCTTAATTTTGAAATTTTCCGGAATTTTTGAAATAACCGATGTTTAATGAATTATTTTTTGAAGCCTCCGGCCGTCATTAAACCGACATCCTTATAATTCCAATGAGTCTACATATAAATACATAATTTCGAAAAGCTACTTTCCTTTGGGCCTGTACTTTATTTCTCTTTTAAATAACCTTAGCCTCCATATACTGAAGTTTGATCCTCTTATAAAGGATCAGGAAAGTTTCTCTATTGGAAGAAATGCTAAAGTTCAGGAAAAATGCAAGACCTCGCTTAAGGACCCGATATCTGACCATAATTCACTTTTTCTAGGTAATTCTCTTGCAATAAGTCTTAATAGATAAATTTTAAGGGACGACTTGAAATGGCGCTAAAACTTAATTACTTTGCAGGGTAAGTTTCGAAAACATGAAAATACTCCACACTGCCGACTGGCATATTGGTAAAAAACTGCATAAACAAGAGTTAAGTGAAGATTTTGATCTTTTCATCAAATGGCTCATAGAATATATAAAATCAGAAAACATCGATGTATTGCTCATTTCAGGTGATATTTTCGACCTGGCGAACCCTTCTTCAGAAGCCAGAAAACAATATTACCAGGCCCTGCTCAAGTTGCAGCAGCTAAATTGTAAGATCATAGCCACCGGCGGCAATCATGATTCTCCTTCTATGCTGGACGCTCCCAAAGAGCTCATGAAAGCACTTGACATGGAAGTAATAGGAGGTCTGCCTGCAGAGCTGGAAGAAACCCTGGTTCCTATCAACGGAAAAAATAAAGATATTGAACTGGTAGTTGCCGCTATCCCTTACCTGAGGGATGCAGATCTTAGGTCTGGTGCCGGAGCCAGTAATTATGAAGACAGACTGGAAGCCACCAGGGAGGGTATTAAAAAGATATTCCAATCGGCTGCAGAAATGTGTAAAGAAAAATATCCTGGAATTCCGGTGATCGCGATGGGACATTTGTATACAGCCGGCATTGAATCCTCAGAAAGCGAACGGGATATTCAAATTGGAAACCTGGCAGCATTCCAGGCTTCACAGTTTGGAGAGTATTTCCAGTATGTGGCATTAGGCCATATTCATAAACCACAGCGGGTAAATGCGGGTATACCTGTATTGTACAGTGGCTCCCCTATTCCACTTTCATTTTCTGAAAGAAAAGATGAAAAACGAGTGCTGGTTCTTGATACCGAAAAAGGTTATGAACCTGAAAGTGTCTGTCTGCCAAACTTCAGGCAATTGATAAGACTCAGCGGGAACCTGGATGAGCTTCAGTTAAAACTGAACAGCCTTGAAAAAAAATCTGAACTCACCTCGCTTATCGAAGTCGACCTGGTAGAGGAACAATATGATGCACAGAAGATCTATGCGCTGGACAGCATGGTAAACGATTTTAAGCGGGAAGGTTTTGAGATCGTGAAACAACGGGTACAGTTCAAGAACCGGGTGAAAGGCGCCGCAGAACTTTATAAGAGCGAGCAGCAACTGGAAGATCTTAAACCAAAAGATGTTTTTACAGAGCTCATTGCCCGGCATGAATATTCTGAAGAAGACAGGAATGAAATTCTCGCCGCTTTTGACGAGATCCTGGAAGAAGTACAATCTGGAAATACCGAGGAATAAATGAAGATCCTGAAAGTAGAATTTGAAAACATCAATTCCCTGAAAGGTTTTCATGAGATAGATTTCAGCAGGGAACCTTTTCTTACTAATTCGCTTTTTGCAATTACCGGCCCAACCGGTAGTGGAAAAAGCAGCATCCTGGATGTCATCTCCCTGGCACTCTTTAATCATGTACCTCGTTTGGGTAAGATCACCAAAAATGAGATCCAGAGCAAAGGGGCGATTCTTACCCGCAACCAGAAAAATTCAATGGCCAGGGTTACTTATGAATGCAATAACGGTATTTATAGCTCGCAATGGACCATCGAGATCAATAGAAACGGTAACCTGAACGACTATGAGATGGAGATCCATGACCATCACTCAGGAAAGTTACTGGACCTTAAAAAGTCTATGGTCCCGAATAAGAATGAGGAATTGATCGGGCTAAATTATGACCAGTTCATCAAAGCTGTATTACTGGCCCAGGGAGAATTTGCCCAGTTCCTAAAAGCTAAAAAAGAGGAACGCGGTGAACTACTTGAAAAAATTACCGGTACGGGCATTTATCGAAGACTTGGTATTAAAGCTTTCGAAAAGAACAAAGAAGCCAACCTTGAGATCCAGGAACAACAGAATGAGATTAAGGTCATTCAGAATGATTTACTGGAAGATGAAATTATCAAACAACATGAAGCTGACCTTAAACTACAGACAAGTCAGTGTGAAACTCATCAGAAAGAGATCGAAAAGTTCAAAAAAGCGATCCAGCTAAAGGATGATATTGAAATCCAGGAAAAGGAGATTCTTAAACAGAAACAGATTGAAACAACAGGTACAGAAGAATTAAAAAAATTCGATGCTGAGCATGGATTCCCCTTAAAACAACATGAAAAGGTCCAGGCAGAAGCAGACAATTTAAGATTGTGGAACCAGTTAGGAAATAATCTGAAGGATACGCTCGAAACAAAAGATAAGGTCTCAGCGGCAAAAAAAGCAAATCTGGAGCAGCAAACCAGGGTTCTAAAACAAAGTTCGGCTTTGGTTGGAGAGCCAGTGACCGCTGAAAGCATTTCTGATAAACTGGATTCTTTCAGGGAGAAAGTTCTCAGCTTGCAGGAGACAAGAAAAAACAAACTTAATTCCTATACCGCAAAAAAAGACCAGCTAATATCTGAACTTCGGGACACCGGGATCAATTTCAATGAGCAGGACCTGCAAGGTTCTATTACCTCTATTACTTCGGAATTGGAGAATTCAGAAAATAAGAAAACCGAAATTAGGGAACAATTAAAAATTGAGCCGGGTGCAGATCTTAATGAATTACAGCAACAAACAAGAGCTGTAATCAAAACTGCCCGGGACGCTGCCAATGCATTTCTGAATATTGAAAACCTCAATTCAGAATTGCAGAATACCGGAACAGAGCTGGAAAAAGACGAAAAAAATTTCGAGCAACTTCCGGGGAAAATAAAAGATAAAAAAGCCTTATCAGAATCGCTTAAACTCCAACTTCAGAATTCTGAACAGAAGAAAGAACTAGAGCTAATGAAGGCGAGCCTGGAAGATTTGCGAAAGAAACTGCAGGATGGAAAAGACTGCCCGCTTTGTGGCTCCAAACATCATCCCTATGCGCACCAACAGGACCATCAGGACAATGACCTTGATAAGGAAATCACAGAACTTAAAGCAAAGTCACAGTCGGCAGACAAAGAGCTTCATCAGCTGGAAGCAGAATTCTCCAGCCTGCTAAAGCGGCGGAATGAATTGCAGGATAAACTGCACAAACATAAGCAGGCATATAAAAAAAGCAGGGAAGCATTTTTAAACAATTACAAACAGTTTGAAAACATAGACTCCAGAAAAGAAATTGAGCAGCTCGCAGAGCAATTTGAAGCCAGATTAGAGGCTATCTCTGAACTTGAAAACAGGATT
>JBFIMP010000259.1:0-3829 GCA_041611635.1 Christiangramia sp. | reverse complement strand
TTTATCCTCTTAAATTCTGTCTGGTCATTTTCAATAATCTCATTTAACATAAGTAGATTTTGGGATGAGTAAATATATCAATTAAAACTACCATTATCGACTAGTTACCTATATGATTGAACCCTTAAATTCATGGCAATATGGATAGAGAAATTATTTTGATGGAGATATGCTTACAGGCCTTTATAAAACCTCAATTAGTCGAAAAATCTTCCTGCAAATGAATGAGGAGTAGCATCTTGGGAAAAAGTGCATTTGAACCACTTCTCACAGGGAATGTTTGCGATCGAGAGTTCTCTTATAGCAATACGAGTTATAGCACTATCATATTGATTAAACCGAGCCTATGTGAAAGGCCAGGAATTGGATTTCATCCTCTTATTAAAATCTAAATAAGGATTTCAACACCTGTAATCAATGTCTTTTGATCCCAGCATGATACCGTACCCACCTGTGGCCAGGAACGTCTTCTCAAGTTGATCGTTAAATCCTTTAAACCTAAAAGCTCCCTCTACAACCTGATCGCTAAAATTGGTAATTCTACCGGTGCCTGGTTCTGCACCAAAGGCATAATGATTTTTCCTTAATTCAAAATCGCACCAATACATCGCCCAGCTAACAATTTAAGTAGTAACCGCACAATAGATTCAAGGCCTATCAAAAAAGCTGACCTTTAAACTGAAAACTTCCTAAAAAACTCTGCTTTTAGAGATTTCTGTAAGAAATTCAAAATTGGACAAATAAAAGCCCCTGAGATAAATCAGAGGCATATTTTATAAAGAATCTAACTGAGTCTACATACTTCCCACCTTAACACGGTGTTCCATATCTACATCCTCCACTACATCTTTCCACTCTTCCAGGAATAACCTCCAGGATCCATTGCCATGAATTTCTTCGAATGTTTCAACCATTTTACTATCAGTTTCAAGTTCGCTAAATTTATCGTAGCCCCATATCAATCCAACATCTGGACCATCTTTCCTGCTCACTTCAGTGTTAAAGACGAGCATGGTCCTGTCTCCCATTTTTTCATGGGCTGCCTTTATTTTTTTCATAGCCTCATTAAATCTGTAACGTTCCCAAGGCTTTAAATAAACCGCCCAGGTTTCATATCTATTTTGGTTTTTAAATTTATCCATTCCAAAGGATAAATCCGCATTATAAGACCAGAGATCAACCATTCCATACTCTTCCACATACTGTCCTACCTTATCTTCCCAATCTTTATTATGAGCATCATCTACGGGCCTGCTATCCAGAGAAGCATAGCTACCATTCATCACCCATACATACCATCCCGCCTTATTACCGTATTCCACCCGTCTTAGCATGGCCTGATTGTCTTTTCCCGAGGCATGAAAATTTTTGTTATGGGCTGCGACCCCATCTTCGAACTGTTTGTTCATGCCAGGCTTCGGCATAAGATACAGGGTTTCATAAAGAGATTTGGGTTCGTTGCTTTCCTGCGAATTAGCTGATGTATAAAACAAAAAACAAGCTAAAACATACGTAATGTAGTTTTTCATAATTCTTATATTATATATTGAATCGTATAAATTAAGAATAAAAACGACACCCTTCACTTAATTATTTGAATACTAGATGATTACAACGCTTTTAAAGATTAAAGACACAATTTGATAGTCAGGTAATCTGAAATAAAATTGGCTTAAGTATTTTAATGTAGGGGTAACCTTAGAGAAAAATGGGCTGATTATCAAACCTGGGGTGGTTTGTCCGGTTTGGAATCAATGGGAATTGAAAACTTATTAGTATTTTGACTGGTTAAGTGAGAAAGAAGATAAATAAGCAGCTGGATACTGGATTCTAATAATAAAAACGGTTAAAGAACAAATCGTAGAATACGCTTCATTTATAATTGAATTAAGATCTGGATTCAATTTTCTGAAGGTGGACATGCACCAAAGATGATCTTTTAAGATCGATCTTACAGGGTATTGCTTCCGCTAGGAATAAGGATCCATCTTTTCTTACAAATGTAGCCTTTACAGTCATACTATCTTGCTTTTTCATCTTTTCGAGTACCCGAAGCGATGGCTCGAGTTCAGACTTCGGGTGAAGATCAAAAACCTGTAATCCCAAGAATTCTTCTTTAGAATAGCCAAATTCGGCTACAGCTTTATCGTTTATATCTATAATATTAAAATACATATCATGAATAATGACAGGCAGTACAGAACAATTAAAAATCTGTTTGTATAATTCCCCTGAATTTTTGAATTCCTGTAGTTCGCTGTCCAAATCAAGTATGCTCATAGGTAGCTGGAAGATAGAAAAAATAAAAGGCTTTTTTTAGCCTTTTTTATCTAATTCCAAAACAAATATAAGTGAAAATTGAATTTTTAGACAGTTTAAAAACAGAGGGATATCAGGTAGGCCTATAAAACAAAAAAGCCTTCTTCCATCAAATGGAAAAAAAGCTTTTCATTGGTTAATCAAATCCCTCACAACATAGGATATTAACGGTTTAATTACACATCCCTGCTTCCAGGGACAAACAACACAACTAATCTTTAGTGCCAAAAAAAGCCCCCAATTTGAGGAGCTTTTCTGCAATTTTGCGGTCTGGACGAAATTAGAAATAGCCTTATATAAAGTAAAAAGGAAAGGTAAACTCCCAAAATTTTACTTGAGGAGTAAATATTTTGTTCAAAAAATACCTAATGCCTTTATAGAATTAAGGCTATAATGAATTTGTAAACATTGTAAGTTTAAATTTTTAACATTTTCCCTAATAAGTATCTAATAACCAGTTAAATTCCTACAGTTTTGAATTCGATGTTGCTATTTTCGTCCGAACCAAAAAATTTTATGATGAGATTTCACAAATTATTCTATTTATCAATTTTATTCTTTTCAATTGTTGCCTGTAATAATGAAGATTCTATTACCGATGACAACATAGGTGGTGGAGCCACAGCGTCCATTGTCGGTAATATGGCTGTAAAACCTATAGAAGGTCAATTTATAGTCGTATTTTCTGATGAAATTAGAAATGATATCCTGACTCAGGAACAAGACTATGATCAGGGGATTCAAGTGGTAAAAGAAAAAAGTGATGAATTACTATCCGATCTCAATATACCTTTATCGAATGCGGAGGACAAATATTTTAGTCAAGCTTTAACTGGTTTCGTAGCTAAGTTAAGTCCTGCTGAGATCGAAAGTTTAGAAAACGATTCTCGTATTAAATATGTAGAACAGGATTTCATCATAGGATATGACCCAGTCGACTTCTTAGATTTCTTCAATAACAGTCCAAGCCAAAGAACTTCATATGGAACGACCCGAGTAGGAAGTGCTGATGGTACAGGAAAAACGGCATGGGTAATAGACACGGGGGTCGACTTGGATCATGAAGATTTAAATGTAGATTCAAATCGCAGCAGAACTTTTGCGACGGGTACAATAACTGCTGACGATAATAATGGACATGGCTCGCACGTAGCGGGAACCATAGGAGCGATCGATAACGCAATAGGAAGTAAAGGGGTAGCTCCAAATGCAACTATTGTGGGTGTAAAAGTTTTAGGTGCAAATGGAAGTGGTCAACTATCTGATGTAATTCAGGGAGTAGATTATGTAGCAAGTGCCGGATCAGCCGGAGAGGTAGCAAATCTGAGTTTAAGCGGGGGTGAGCACAGACCATTGGATGAAGCCGTACAAAATATGGCCGACAGAGGTATTTTTGCTGTTCTAGCAGCAGGTAATTCTGGAGAAAGTGCTACTCAATATTCTCCTGCCAGAACTAATGGAACAAATATTTTTACGGTAAGTGCGTTCGATGCAAATGATAATTTTGCTA
>JBFIMP010000258.1:0-3833 GCA_041611635.1 Christiangramia sp. | reverse complement strand
TTAATGGTTATTAAATATAGAGTAAATATTCTTATAATCCTCAATAAATCAGCGTGTTAAAACCCGGTTTGGTCTTGGGTGAAGAGGAAGGGCATTAGGGGCACTTATAATATTTTATCCTACAGGGGTGCTAATGACCCAGTATGCTATAATCACAATAGATATTATTGAATTACAACCAGGATTAATTCGGTGCTATGTATCTACTGCTATGGCATCAGTAAATTATATACTACTTCTTACTTAATTCTAGTTCTTCAAATATCAGGTTTGTTATCTCCCAACTATCTACCGGGCTCCATTCAGCGTGATAATTAGTTAATATTATAAGCGTCAGGTTATAGTCCGGATACCTGTCTATGCGAGAAAGATAACCGGGAATGAAGCCGGTGTGAAAAGCCATGTTCAAGGTGTCATTTTTGACAATGTCCCAACCGTATCCATAGTTTTCCTTTACCGGTGTATACATCTGTTTGGTCATCTCCCTGGACAATATAGAAAAACCGGAAAGGGCCCGGTCCCATTTCAACAAGTCCTGAGCAGTAGAATACAGGTGACCTCCCCCTGTAAGAAGTGGAACGTAAAAATGCGGGGCATTACGAACACCTGTACTGTCCATTATATAACCTCTCGCCAGTTTTTGAATAATTGCTTCCGGGTCGGCAGCCCCCGTGTCTTTCATGTCCAGGGGTTCAAAAATGTTTTCTTCCAGGAAGTGGTCGAACGTGGTATTCGTTAAGGATTCGATTATTCCTGCAAGTAGAAGATAGCCGACCCCGCTATAAGAGAAGGAAGTTCCCGGTTCAAATTTAAGAGGCTCTTTAAAAAACCAACTAAGTGTGTTTTGAAGATCTGACTTTTGGAACATCAGGGTTGAATCCTCGAGAAGATCCCAGGTATGAGTAAGTCCGGAAGTATGGGAAAGTAATTGATGAATGGTTAATGGTTGCCAGTGGGGAGGTATGCCTGGCATATACTGGCCGGCACTATCAGAGAGGGAAAGCCGACCATCTTCCACTAATTTCAGTACGGCCAATGCGGTAAAAGGTTTGGTGATGGATCCGATCTTGAATTTTGTTCCCCCATCATTCCAAATTTTAAATTCCTTATCTGCATATCCATAGCTTTTACTGAATAGTACTTTACCGCTTTGAGCTATCAGCACATTTCCACTGAAACCGGGAATCCTTTGAAAATATTTATCAATTGATCCAGATAAAAGTGTTGTTTCTTGAGATGGCTCAATAGTTTTCTTTTCAGAGGGTTGACACCCGGTAATAGCGACCAGGGGGAGCAGGAAGCAAAAGAATATATATCTCATTAGAATGGAATTACATTTTGGATTCCAGCATTCGCGTACAGGGCAAGCAGCGGATTTAAACTTCCTGTCCCGCTATCGTTTATTGACAACAGTTTTAACTCACTTCTTTCCGTAAAATTTTCTCCATCTTACGACCTTTTGCCAATTCATCGATCAGCTTTTCCATCCGTCTGCACTGTTTATATACTGCAAATTCATCTGCTATTTCTTCAATACGATACCCACAGACCACACCTTTTATCAAGTGTACATTGGGATTAACTTCTGCTTTTTCAAAAAAAGTTCCGAAGCTCGCTTTTTCATCGATAAGTGTTTGTAAAGCATTCTGATCAAAACCCGTTAACCATTTAATTACCTGGTCCAGCTCTTCCTTTGTTCTTCCCTTTTTCTACACTTTGTTCAGGTATAGGGGATAGATGGACGCAAATACCATATTGGCAACCTTTTCATTTTTTTCGGCTGTGACTTTCATTATGAATCATTTAGTGGGAGGCAGACCAGCTATTACTTAATACTATAGTTTTGTTCAGTTAATGATTTTTTATTATGGTTACAAACTCCATATCCTTATTCCGTTCATAGAATCCATTTTTACCTAGCAGTGCCTCTTTGAAGAATTCTGTTAATAACGTCCTACTGATCTCCAGGGCTTTTCCCGGGTCTATTCTGTACTTGAAATTACCGGGATAGATAAATGGATTGTCTGTCATTGAATTATGCCCAAAGTCGGCCAGATCGGCCATGTAAACCGTATTATCCCGGTTGTCAATGAAGCTATTGTAATTGTCAACAGCATATTTCAGAGTCTGGGAGCTGCAAAACAGTAATGAAGGAACATTTATTTTTCCTTCATACCTGACATCCCTGGGGGGGATGCCTTCCATTGCAGACAAGGCCTTTACCTTTTTATTCCTGGCCGTAAATTCACCAGCTATTCTACCTCCCAGGGAATGTCCAAATACACCTATATTGTTGAGGTCTAGCTTATTCTCAAAAACATAAGCGTTAAGCCCATTAATCCTTTCAAGAACAAATGACAAATCCCGATACCCAATTTCTGTTGGTTCTTCAAAAAAAGCATCCACTTTTTCATAAGAACCTGCCATCATGCCAGGGGGAGTTTTAAATTTATCGGAAGGATACAGGGTAAAACCATCCTGATAGATCACATAGCCAACCTCCGGCATGTCTATCGCTGCCACCACAAACCCGTGACTTGCCAATTCTTCGGCTAAAGTGGTGTAAAGAAATCTTTCTGTACCTCTTCCTGGCACAATAATTATCACAGGGGCATTATCAATTTCTCCTGCAATTGAAGTCCTTAAATAAGAATTGGTTAGTGTTCTTTGATATTCTCTGGACAACGCGCTGTAAGGAGCTTTGATCAAGGCAGAACCGGGTTTTACTGGATACCAGAATTGAGTTACTATTGCTCTTTTCTCGGAAAAGCCGGGTCGTATCTCCATCTCCCTTGCCTCGTCTATCCATTCATATACCGAGGTGCCAACCTTATATTTCCCCGTGGGTTCCATTATTTGTATTGTATCGGGTTGGCAATAACCTGATAAGGCTAAAACCAAAAAAAGGAATGAAGTAAGGATATACTTATCCATTTTAGAAAACGATTTCATCGATGAGGCAACACCTGGGATCGCAACTCCAGAAGGGTTAGGGTGTTAACTAAGATAAGAAATAAGCGTTAATCATGAGCGCTATTGCTATGTACGTCCTGTAAAATTTGATTCTACGGCATGTGGGTGAATGATTAAAAGGAACGTTGCCATTTATTTTAACTTTTTGAGACTATAAGAATACATATAGATCATCAGCTCTTCCTGTTCTGTCAATTCCCAAACGAGGAAGTTTACGCAATACAACTTCAAGCTTTTTTGTATAATTGCCCATAGTCTAAAACCTCTGAGAATCGGTAAATATGACCTTCTACAATAAGCTAAAATGGATCCTCGGGATCCTGATGATCTTTGTTCTGATCATTGCCACAAATCTGATCGATAAGTACAATTTTGTCCAGGTCCGGGATTCTGTCGTCACCATCTACGAGGACAGGTTGATCGCCAATGACCTGATTTTTGAAATGCTGAAGTCGGTCCAGCAAAAGGAACTGGCAGTGGCTACAGCAGATTCCACTTTTTTTAAAACACAGAATTCCGAAGTCAATGAACATTTAAAAGCATTGGTTTCCAGGTTTGAGCAAACCAAACTAACTGCAGAAGAGGCGAAGGTGTTCAAAGATCTGAAGAATAATATTCGATCGTTATCAGATGTTGAAAACCAGTTTTCAAAAGCTGGTTTTAGTGATAATTCACAAATGGTCAGTCATTTGAAGCGTTTAAAGAATAACCTTAATGACCTGTCCAGGATCCAGCTTACTGAAGGTAGCCGGCAAATGGCCATCAGTAAACACGCCCTGGATACGGTCGAATTGTTTACCCGGATTGAGATCTATATACTGGTCTTCCTGGCCATCCTCATCCAGGTCATCGTGATGTAT
>JBFIMP010000257.1:0-3835 GCA_041611635.1 Christiangramia sp. | reverse complement strand
CGGCAGAAAAAGAAGGAAGCAAGGTTGTGGTTTTAAGCCAGAGCGCGAACAGTAAATATCTTGCGCCTTTATTAGCAGTGCAACTAGATGCAGGTTATGCATCTAATGTTGTTGCGGTACCAGAAAGTACAGATCCATTCACAGTTAAGAGAACTGCTTTCACTAACAAGGCATTCAATTTCACGAAGATCGAGACGGAGGTTAAGATATTAGGATTATCTAAGAACGCTTTCGGAATCAAAGAAGTTCAGGGAGAAGCTGCAGCTGAAGATTTTAGCCCTAGCCTTTCTGAAGAAGATTTTTCAGTAAACGTAGAATCTGTAGATAAAGCAACCAATAAAGTAACTATCGCCGATGCAGAAGTCGTGGTATCTGGAGGTCGTGGTCTTAAAGGACCAGAGAACTGGGGGATGATCGAAGAGATGGCAGACATTCTTGGAGCAGCTACAGCATGCTCTAAACCCGTAAGTGATATGGGATGGAGACCACATAGCGAACACGTGGGACAAACCGGTAAGCCGGTTGCATCTAACCTTTATATCGCTGTTGGTATCTCTGGAGCTATCCAGCATTTAGCCGGAATTAACGCTGCGAAAACTAAAGTTGTAATCAACAATGATCCTGAAGCACCATTTTTCAAGGCTGCAGATTACGGAATTGTTGGTGATGCCTTCGAAGTAGTACCAAAGCTAAATGAAAAATTGAAGGAATTTAAAGAGAAAAACGCATAATTTTCATAAATTGCGACCCATAAAGGGGCTGTCTAAATATGGTAAATGTCCTTATTTTAGACAGCCTTTTTAATTTACTTAAGTATGAGTTTAGTGCGACTGAATATTAAGGGAATATCTTATAGTCAAACACAAAACGGAGCTTACGCATTGATCCTCAATGAAGTTGGGGGTGAGCGTAAATTGCCTATTGTGATAGGAGCATTCGAGGCACAATCAATTGCCATAGCTCTGGAAAAAGAAATAAAACCTCCCAGACCACTTACCCACGACCTTTTCAAGAACTTTTCAGATAGATTTGGTATTGTGGTAAAACAGGTCATCATTCATAAATTGGTAGATGGTGTCTTTTACTCCAGCCTTATTTGTGAGCGAGATGGTATAGAAGAGATCATCGATGCGCGTACCAGTGATGCGATCGCTCTTGCTTTAAGATTCGACGCGCCAATATTTACCTATAAAAACATCCTTGATAAGGCCGGTATTTATTTAAAAGCCGATGAAAAGCAGCGTGAACAGGAAGAGAAGGAAGAAGAGATCATTGAAGAAGAACTTCTTAATGAAGAGATAGAATTACCATCTGAAGACACTTCAGATTATAAAAAAATGTCTCTGGAAGAACTTAATGAATTACTTTCTCAAGCTGTAAATCAAGAAGATTACGAAAAAGCGGCCCGAATCAGGGACGAAATTTCCAAAAGAAAATAACCTGAAATGAACAAAATCTGGTGTTGCCTGCTCCTGATTGTATTTTCCATTACATCAGCAACTGCTCAAACTATTTCTAAAAACTGGCAACTAGACACAGCTCAGGATGTTTCATCTCAGGAGCAAACCTTTGGACAAGCTAGAGAATTAAACTTCAGGGAAGGAAGGTTCGAGTTCTTAGATGCATCTGGAAAAGATACTCTTGCATCTGGTGATTATCTGTACCAGAACAAACTACTGGTCTTATTTTACAACTCGCCTAAAGATACCATCCATAACCTTAGGGTTTCTGAGCTCACAGATTCTACTATGTCCATTTCATCCAAGGGTTCTGTGTTTAAACTGAAAGCTATAGATCAAACGGCCAAAGAGGTCATTCCGGCGAAAACAGCCAAAGAGATGATCCCGAGTCAGGGCATCAGCACTTCAAGCCTTATTCGAGGGATCATAGGAATGTTAACCCTAATCATTATCGCTTTTCTTTTTAGCAGTAACAGGAAAGCGGTTAACTGGAAAACAGTAGGTCTTGGTCTGGCAGCTCAATTGATCCTTGCCATTGGAGTATTAAAGATCACCATAGTTCAGAAAATATTCGAATTCGTGGGGAATATATTCGTTCTTATTCTTGATTTTACCGCCGCAGGTAGTGAATTTTTGCTTGGCGGAATGATGGATGTAGACAGCTTTGGCTTCATTTTCCTGTTCCAGGTTTTACCAACCATCATATTCTTTTCAGCCTTAACCTCGGTTCTTTTTTACTTAGGAGTGATCCAGATCGTGGTTAAAGGAATGGCCTGGATACTTACAAAGCTACTAGGTATCTCGGGGCCTGAAAGTTTAAGTGTTGCGGGAAATATCTTTTTGGGGCAAACCGAAGCTCCACTTATGATTAAGGCTTACCTGGAAAGAATGACCAGATCTGAAATTCTCCTGGTTATGGTTGGAGGTATGGCTACCGTAGCTGGTGGTGTACTAGCCGCTTATATCGGCTTTCTTGGAGGAGATGATCCGGCACTGAGACTGCAATTCGCAAAACACCTACTGGCAGCGTCTGTAATGGCCGCTCCAGGAGCGATCGTCATATCCAAAATATTATATCCACAGCAGGAAGCAGTAAATACAGATGTGGAAGTATCTTCAGAAAAAATTGGCTCTAATATCCTTGATGCTATTGCCAACGGTACTACTGAAGGTTTAAAACTGGCAGCCAATGTAGCGGCAATGCTACTGGTCTTTATCGCATTTATCGCCATGATAAATTATATCCTGGGTTATATTGGTGGACTCACTACTTTAAATAGTATTATGGCAGAGTATACCCCTTACTCAAAATTTTCTCTGGAATCTATTCTTGGGATCATATTTGCGCCTTTAATGTGGGTTATTGGAGTTGCCAAAGAAGATATGATGCTCATGGGACAGTTACTGGGTATCAAACTTGCAGCGAGTGAGTTCGTAGGTTATGTTCAACTGGCAGACCTTAAAAATCCTGCGAACGCCCTTAGCCTTAATTACGAGAAATCGGTAATCATGGCCACCTATATGCTTTGCGGATTTGCAAATTTCGCGTCGATCGGTATTCAGATCGGTGGGATTGGATCCCTGGCTCCGGGCCAGAGAAAAACCCTTTCTGAATTTGGAATGAAAGCACTAATTGGTGGTACTTTAGCATCATTGCTTTCGGCTACCCTCGCAGGAATGATCATTGGATAATTCCTTCTCCAAACGCAAGTTTTTAGAAAACTTTCTAATTTGATATTCTTTAAGATAGTTGATAAACTCTAAATTGCTGATTGCCTTTTTTCAGATTGAGAAAGGCTTAGCATACCTGAAGTTTTGATATTTTAAAGATGACCAGTAATAATAAAAAACCTGTTTACCGTGGCGAAGAAGCTCAATGGCCTCATCATATTCCTTTAAAAGGCTGGATAGATATAGGCAAACGAGTATGGCAGGAGATGAAAATAGATCATGTCCAGATCGTATCGGCCGGAGTTGGCTTTTATTTTTTCCTATCGATTTTCCCTACCATCGTCGCGGCAATTTCTATTTACAGCCTTGTTTTAGAACCCTCTCAGATCCAGGAGCAAATTTCAAGATTAAATATTATCATGCCAGACCAGGCTTATGGGATGATCACAGATTTTCTAAAACCAATACTGGAGCAATCCAGAAAAGAAATAGGCTGGGGACTTGTTATAAGCATACTGGTTAGTATCTGGAGCGCCAATAAAGGTACGAGTGCTCTTTTCCAAGGCATTAATATAGCTTACGACGAGATCGACAATCGCGGGTTCATCAAAAAAAATGTGCTTACTCTTGTATTTACTCTTGCAGGACTGGTCATTGGATTAATAAGTCTTTTGATAGTCATATTCTTTCCGATCTTAATCGAT
>JBFIMP010000256.1:0-3841 GCA_041611635.1 Christiangramia sp. | reverse complement strand
TAAAAATGTTCAGATACTTAATAGCAAATACAGCTATATAGATGAGAACCTTGATGCACAGGATGTTTTGATCGTTGATAGTTTGAATATCTATGCCAACGAATTGCAAATTGATGATGAAAATATCGATATAGACATTGGTATGCTTCGCGGTTATGAGCATCGTGGGATCAAAATTAACAATCTCAGCACTCAATTTCATTATGATCCCACCAGAATGCAATTAGAGCAAATGCAATTGCAAACACCTGGATCTGTTATAAATGCCGATCTATATTTTAATTATGAACTTTCAGATTTTGCAGATTTTGAGAATCTCGTGCAGGTGGAAGCAGAGTTCAGGGAAAGCGTCTTGTCCAGTAATGATCTTAAAACTTTCTATAAAGGATTTGGAAGGGATCAGGTTCTTAATTTTCAGACCAAATTAACGGGTACTCTTAATGATTTTAAACTTGATGGTTTTCAGTTACAGGGATTAGACAGGACAGAGATCTACGGGAATTTCCAGATACAGGGTTCATTTTCTAAAGATCCTGAAGAATTCAGTATGGATGGTAGTTTTTCAGATTTCAATACCAATTACTACGATATCGTGAATTTCCTGCCCGGCCCGTTGTTAGGTAAATTACCTGAAAACCTTAGAGAGTTTGGAAATGTGAATTTAAAAGGGCACACGTTTGTTACTAATTCGTCGCTGGACGCCGATGTTTACTTAACCAGTCAGCTGGGATCTGCCGATGCAGATTTTGTTCTGAACGATTTCAATGACTCATCCACCGCAACATATAAAGGAAAGCTGATATTCAAGGATATTAACCTGGGCAGGTTAATTAAGAACGAGCAGTTGGGTAAGACAAGTTTCAACCTGGATTTTGACGGGGGTGGTTTTAATCCTGAAGACCTAAATACCAAGCTTAAAGGAGGTATATCGAAGATCACTTATAATAATTACACTTATAAGGATATTCGGTTGATCGGGAACCTGCGTAATCCTTTATTCAATGGTTATTTCGTTTCAGACGATCCTAACCTTCAGATGGAATTTAATGGTTTGATAGATGTTTCTGAAGATATAAACATTTACGATTTTGAAGCTTCTGTGGAGTATGCTGATCTAAATACACTCAATTTTGTAAGCCGAGACAGCATTTCGGTATTCAAGGGAGATGTGATCATGAATATGAAAGGAACCAATATCGATAATGCTTTTGGAGATATTTTGCTGCTAAATACCTCTTATAGAAACCAAAACGACCTGTACTATTTTGATGATCTTAATATTACTTCCAGCTTCGAAGGGGAAGTACGCACGATTACCATTAACTCTCCAGATGTTATTAATGGAGAGGTTACTGGTATTTTTCAAATTAGGGAAGTTGGTTCGCTGGTTGAGAATTCTATTGGTAGTATCTATACCAATTATAAACCAAAAACGATTACCACCAACCAGTACATGGAATTCGATTTTGATATTTATAATCAGATCGTTGAAGTTTTCTTTCCAGAGATCGAATTAGCACCAAATACATTTATTAGGGGTAGGGTTGAGTCTGATGAATCTGAATTTCGACTCACCTTTAAATCACCCAGGATCGATATTTTTGATAATATGATTGAAGATATCAACTTACAGGTAGATAACACAAATCCTATATATAACACCTTCTTTGAAGCAGATAGTGTTGCTACAAGCCTGTATAACTTCTCAGAATTCAGTTTTATTAATGTAACCCAAAGAGATACTTTATTTATTCGTTCAGAATTCAAGGGAGGAAAGACCAATAACGATGTTTTTAATCTGAATCTTTTCCATACCATCAATGAAAATGGAAAATCTGTAGTGGGGATACAAAGATCAGATTTTAAATTCAAGGAAAACGTCTGGTATTTGAATGAAAATAGCAATCGAAATAACAAGATAGTATTTGATAACAGTTTCAGGGATCTGCAAATAGATTCCCTCGTGATGAGCCATAAGAATGAAGAGATAAGGCTAAGTGGACAAATGCGTGATTCTTCCTATAAGAATTTCAAGATGAAATTTGTGAATGTGGATATAGGCAAGATCACCCCTGAAATTGATAGCCTCGACCTTGCTGGTACCGTTAATGGCGATCTGGACCTGCTTCAGGAAAGCGGAGCATATTTCCCAACGACAGATCTAAAAATAGATTCCCTGCAGGTGAATGATACCTTTATGGGGGATCTAAGTCTAGATGTAAAAGGTAACGAAGACCTTACGAATTATTCGGTATACGCCCTTCTAAAAAAACAGGGAATGGAATCGCTTTCGGCAATAGGAGACATCAATGTTGCTGGGGAGGAACCTCTAATAGATCTAGAAGTAAACCTGAATAAGCTCAATTTATCCATATTCACACCTCTGGGCGCAGATGTGCTTACAGATATTAGAGGTCTGGCCACAGGTAGGGCATTTGTTACGGGAAACTACAAGAATCCTGATTTTTCGGGAAGTCTCAGGCTTAATAAAGCCGGACTAAGAATTCCTTATTTAAATGTAGATATAAACCTTCAGGATGCGGCTAGGGTAAACCTAACCAAACAGCAATTCGTTTTTGATAATATAGAGATTGTAGATTCAAAATATAACACCCGTGGTATTTTAGACGGTATCATTTCTCATAAAAATTTTTCACAATGGTTCCTTGACCTTTCTCTAAATTCCAACAGAATGCTGGTTTTGGATACCAAGGCTAAAGAAGATGCACTTTATTATGGTACTGCCTTTATTGATGGGCAGGCAAGCATCAAAGGTCCTACAGATGAGCTGGTGATAGATGTAACGGCGGCTACCGAGAGAGGAACCATCTTCAAGATCCCTTTAAGCGATACCGAATCTGTTGGAGATAATTCATTTATCAGGTTTTTAAGTCCGGAAGAAAAAGCAGCTAAACTTGCGGGTGAGGATATTGAAATCCCGGAAGTAAAAGGCATAGAATTGATCTTTGATCTGGATATCACCAATGATGCCGAGGTAGAGGTGGTGGTAGATAAGACCAGCGGTAGTACTCTCAGAGGTCGTGGTTCTGGAAACCTTTTATTGGAAATTAATACCAACGGAAAATTCAATATGTGGGGTGACTTTATTGTATACGAAGGAGTCTATAACTTTAAATATGCAGGCCTGGTTCAAAAAGTATTTACTGTAGAATCTGGGGGCAGTATCAACTGGGATGGAGATCCTACAGATGCACAGCTGGATGTAAGCGCTGTTTATTCCCTGAATGCGAACCCGGCAGTATTACTTGAAAACCCATCGGTGAATCGAAAGATACCGGTGGAAGTTGTTATTAATCTGCAGGGCGATATTGAACAACCTGAAATAGGTTTCGAAATAGATTTTCCAAATGCCAGTTCTACCGTGAAATCTGAGCTGCAATACAGGATTGATGACAGGGCCACGACAGAATTACAAGCATTGTTTCTGGTAACCCAGGGAACTTTCTACAGCGAATTTGGGCTGCGAGGTGCAGCCATTTATGGTACCCTGGCCGAAAGAGCTTCCAGTATTGTTAATGATATCTTCGCAGATGACGATGGTAAGTTCCAGGTTGGGGTCAATTACGTACAGGGTGATAGAACACCAGATCAACAGACCGTAGATAGATTCGGGCTTACCCTGTCTACCCAGATCTCAGACCGGGTAATCATTAATGGTCAGGTTGGAGTACCGATTGGAGGTGTAACCGAATCTGTTATCATAGGTGATCTTGAGATCCAGTTTCTTCTAAATGAGGAAGGAACCTTGCGGGCTAAGGTCTTTAATCGCGAAAATAATATTCAGTTCATCGGGGAAGAGATTGGTTTTACCCAGGGAGTC
>JBFIMP010000255.1:0-3861 GCA_041611635.1 Christiangramia sp. | reverse complement strand
TAATTTATATACCCTCCTACAACAAAAAAGAGCTTCCCTGGAAGCTCTTTTTTTATTGTGGAAAAATAAGAATTATTCATTTTTAGATATATAAGTATCTAAAGTATCATTATTTGTAACGACCAGTAAAAGGTTTGAATCTTTCATTTTGATCTGCACTGTTTTTTTGATCTGCTGGTGAAAAGGAGCTATTCCGTATGCTCTTACCGGAGTAAAATTATCAACGTCCTTCAAAAACATTCCTTTAAAGGAAGTGTACCCTCCATGGTAGGTATTCACGCGTAAAGAGTTTCCGCTAACTAAAAGTTGTTCTTCACCGTTTAAATTCACCAATTCAAAATTCGTAATGGGCGCAGTTTGGAATTTCTGTGGAAAAGCTATGAATTTGCTAAAGTTCCCATCTTCATTCAAAAGATATCCAGACGCCAGGTTGCTGATGCTATATTGTTTGCTCTTGGAGATCACAGATGGAGAAAAGATTTCCTCCACGGTTTTCATTGAAAATGCCTGGTGAGAAGGGAATTTTTTGCTGATAAAATTCATTTGTGCCACCAGTTCATCCCTGGTTTGTAACGGATAGTATTTCCCGTTTTTGTTATAGGCGATAATACTTTCGAATACTCCGTCTAAATTAAAATCTGAGTGATACATTTTGAGTGGAGCTTCGACTGAGGCATCAAAACGGGTGTTTAATCCCCAATTACCCAGAAGTATATCTTTGTCTCCATCCTGGTCGATGTCGTAAGCAATTATACTCTGCCAGAGACCGCTAAGATTCGGTGGCAGGCTGGTGGCTCTAAGATTGCCTTTTTCGTTCCAGAAAATTATCGGATTATCCCATTCTGCTGCAACTAATAGCTCGGGATATGAGTCACCGTTCAGGTCTTCCCACCTGGCAGAATTCACATGGGAAACCAGATTGAAGTTTTTTTCACGACTAAATTTTCCGGTACCGTCATTTACCAGTAAATAGGAAGGGACCGGTTTCCCAAAGTCTCCGGGATCTGAAAGATTTCCCACGAAAAGGTCTAAATCCCCATCCTGGTCATAATCGGCTGCCGTCACGGTGGAAGAACTGAACAGGTTTTCTGGCATACGCCCTGATGACTTATTAAAACTACCGTTATTGTTGATATATAAACGGTCATCCATCAGGATCCTTTTTCCATATTTATTGATTCCCGTAGCTACGAATAGGTCCAGATCACTGTCATTGTCTGCATCAAAAAAGATGGCATCATTATCCTCATATACCGAATCATTGATGATGGTAGAGAAATTTGATAACTCAAGTTTTCGTCCATCATTCAGGTAAAGGCGTGCTTCACTTCCAGAAGAATTCCCCAGAAAGATATCTTCAAAACCATTATTATCTATATCTCCAACTGCCACGGCAGGGCCAATACTGGAAACCTTGTAAGGAATAAGCTTTTCATTAAGGAAATCATCATAGCGGTCTTCCCGATGCACATATTCAAGCAGGTTTGTCTTGCGGAATTTATTCCCTTCAGATCCTGCCTGCTGGTAAGAATATTCGGTTGTTTCTGCATTTTTGAAAGCTACTTCCAGAAACTGGTTGGCTTTGATGTCTTTTAAAACCTGTACACGGTTATTAGGCCAGATAATCTGTACCGAATCGATTTTTGTATCCTCCACTCCAATATGCAGGCTGGCATCGGTAGAAGATAAAAATCCTCTTGAAGTGAATAGTTGTCTCATGTGCTTCTTGCCGTTTGCGTAAACAATAGCCTTAGTACCCAGACCTTGTTTGTTCGCGCCCTGGTAGTCGAATTTCAGGTTTAGGAATGCTCCTGCAGAATCGATAGTATTTTTATAAATCACTGCCTTATCATTCAGGTTGTTCAATACCAGGTCCAGGTCACCATCGCGGTCCAGGTCTGCATAAACCGCCCCGTTGGAAAGCGAGGCTATATCCTCTATCCAATGGCCGGTCCTGTTTTCAAATTTGCTGGAATTTCCTTCAAAGATCTGGTTGCTGAATTTACCCTCGGGCATTTTTTCCCTTGAATTATATAGCCATTTCACACCCTCCCCCGGATTCCTGTCCCTAAACGCAGCCGAAACGAATTTTTTGAAATCCAGGTCGTTGGGTCTACGTAGAATTCCGTTAGAAATGAAAAGATCCATATGCCCGTCATTATTATAGTCTGCCAGTAGTGGACCCCAGCTCCAATCTGTGGCCGCCACATTATTAAGAAGCGCCATTTCCTCGAAATATTCGCCCTTATTATTTATTTGAAGCATATTCCGGGCATACTGATCTTTATATCCAAGGTGATTCAATCGTTTCTGCATATTGTACATAGCGTCGTCTCCTTCACTTTCCTTGATCACTTTTTCGTCATTGGGGAGCATGTCCAGGCTTATGATATCCTGGTAGCCATCGGCATTAATATCAGCAGCATCTGTACCCATAGAAAAACGGCTAATCGTAGAAAATGCCTTATCCAGTTGCTCTGTAAAGGTTCCATCCTGGTTATTGATATAGTAGTAATCATCTTCATGGAAATCGTTAGCTACATAGATATCGTCCCAGCCATCGTTATTATAGTCGGCAATTGCTGCGCTAAGACCGTATCCGTTTACGCCTCCGTAGATGTTGGCTTCCTCACTGGCATCGATAAATTTGCCATTTTCATTTTTCAACAGCACATCGCCAACCAGCGGAACCCTTTTGTTACGTACATCAGCTTTTCCATGAGACAAAGTAGTATGCACTGCGTGGTTTACCAGGTAAACATCCAGGTCCAGGTCCTTGTCGTAATCAAAGAAATAAGCCTGGGTGGTATATCCTTCAAAATCAAGGCCGTAATCTTTAGATTTTTCGGTAAAGCTGCCGTCACCATTATTAATAAATAGTTCGTTATGCCCCTGGAAGTCCAGAAGTCCCGAAACTGCGCTTACGTAAATGTCTAGTAGGCCGTCGTTGTTGATGTCTACCATCGTGGCACCGGTATTCCAGCTTGCTGTTCCGCTTACTTTCGCTTTTTTAGTAATATCTTTGAATTTCAGGTCGCCTTCATTCAAATACAATTTGTTTTCGCCCATATTGGAAACAAAGTAAAGGTCTACCAGACCATCATTGTTCACATCGCCGGCGGCGACTCCAGCTCCGTTGTAATAATAAATGTAATTAAGAATGTTATGCTCGGGATCTTCGGTAATGGTATTGGAGAACGCGATATTGGTTTCTTCGGCTTTCAATTTCTCGAATAAGTACTTGTTTGCCTGTTCAGAATCTGAACTATCACAGCTTAATAATACCAGTAGCACACCTAATCCTACAGCTATCTTTTTCATAATAAAATGTTAATGGTTTGGGCGGCGTAAATATAAATATTTCTATCACCTTTACCTGAAAATCAGAAAAAGGATTTATACAACAGCTAGCTCGTTGATTACGTGTATCCTGACTTTACTAGAAAGGAACACGAAATTTACTGTTGAAGTTTTTTGGGGTTAGCTAAAGAGGTTTGAGTCTAAGGGTGTTTTTCCGATAACCATGTTTTTTCAGTAATATTCTACTTGCCAGGTTCTGAAATTCAATTATTTGTAACTCATTTTTGGGAATTGTATTTCGGTCAATCAAAGGGACCGAGTGATTTAGCAGAATTTATTGAAGGTAACAGAAAAAAACTTCATATCAGCTTTCTTTAATACTGATTCTCTGTGCTTTACTAAACGCGTTTGAAAAACAAGATACTTGTTTTGAAATTTTAACTAAAATTAATTCAAAATATTTTGTTAATTAGTGTTAGTTCAAAGTTAATTAAATGTTAATATGGAAACACTAGCAAGAGCGACCGCTCAATTTTCAGAAGGTATGATGGTGTCAGATTT
>JBFIMP010000254.1:0-3945 GCA_041611635.1 Christiangramia sp. | reverse complement strand
TCTATCCTGTTTATTTTAGGGTGGTCCTTATACCTTTCAGCGATATCCCCATTAGAGATCCTTGGATACACATAAATCTCGTGATTTTCCAGGATCACGTCAGAATTTTTCCACTTATGAAAACTTCTCAGGTTGTCTTCACCCATGATTAAACAAAAATCGGTCGTTGGATATTTTTCCTGAAGATGCGCCAGGGTATTCACTGTGTAATTTGGTTGTGATAATCCAAACTCTATGTTACTTGGTTTCAATCTATCGTAGGTCTCACAAGCACGATAGACCATTTCCAGTCTATGGTGATTATCCAGTAAGCTGTTTTTTTTCTTATGCGGATTATGAGGGGTAACCACCAACCAGATCTCTTCCAGGTCTGAAAATTCAGCCATGTGATTGGCAATGATCAGGTGGCCGGTATGTATAGGGTTAAAAGTTCCAAAAAACAAGCCTACCTTTCTGTTCATTCCTTTGGTTTTTCTGCACCAACATAGCTGGAAACCAGGCTGTATGCCTCTTTTAAAGCGGTGCCTAAATGATTGTTTTCTATTATGAAGTCGAATTGCGGTGCAGTAGCCAGCTCAATAGAAGCCTTGGCAACGCGCATATTGATCTTATCATCGCTCTCGGTCTTCCTTTTCTTCAGGCGAATTTTTAATTCCTCGATACTAGGTGGCTTTACGAAAACTGCCAGCGTTCTATCTGGATAAATATGTTTGATGTCCAGGCCTCCCACAACATCTATGTCGAAGATAACATGCTTGCCTTTTTTCCAGATACGTTCTACTTCGCTTTTCAAGGTTCCGTAGAAATTATCGCGATAGACTTCTTCCCATTCCAGGAATTCGTCATTTTTAATCTTTTGTTTGAAATCGTTTAAAGACAGAAAGTAATAATCTTTCCCATCTACCTCATTTCCCCTTGGTTCGCGAGAGGTAGCCGAAATGGAAAAATCCAGTTTCAATTCCTCATGCTTTAATAAGTGACGTACTATCGTGGTTTTTCCCGATCCCGAAGGAGCAGAAAATACGATAAGTTTTCCTTCGCTCATTTAGAGTACGTTTAGAATTTGTTCTTTAATCTTTTCCAGCTCATCCTTCATTTGCACTACCATTTGCTGCATGGGAGCATAATTGGATTTGCTACCAATGGTGTTGATCTCCCTGCCTATTTCCTGAGAGATGAAAGCCAGTTTTCTTCCATTTGATTCTTTTGAATCCAGGGTTTTTTGAAAATAATCCAGGTGATTATCCAGTCTTACCTTTTCTTCGGTGATATCAAATTTCTCAATATAATAAACTAGCTCCTGTTCAAATCGATTCTCGTCTACCTGCTCCTTGATCTCTTCGATGCCTTTTCTAAGTCTTTCTCTTACCGCATCTATCCTGTCTGGATCTATTTTTATCACATCGTCAAGTAAACTCTTGATGTTTGCGATTCTTGTGCTAAGATCCTTTTCCAGCGCATTACCTTCATCAGATCTAAAACCGTTGATCTCCTTAAGCGCATCTTTAACTGCACCTTCGATAGCCTGGAATTCCTCTTCGTCTATCTCGTCCCTTTCGGTTTTAAGAGCATCTGGCATCTTCACGGCCATTTTTAGTAATTCCACCTCGCTGGTATCTACTATAGTTCTCAATTGATCCATATAGTTTTTTACCACTTCGGTATTAACATTGGTAGAGGTTTGCTCACCGGTATATTCCACATAGATGGAAAGGTCTACCTTCCCGCGGCCTAAAGAATTTGAAATGATATTTCGAAGATCCAGCTCCTTTTCCCTGTATTGAGACGGAATGCGAGCATTCAGGTCAAAATTCTTACTGTTTAGAGATTTTAGCTCTACAGTGATTTTTTTGTTGGGAATTTGAGTTACGCTTTTCCCGAAGCCTGTCATAGATTGAATCATGCCTGAATTTTAAAAGCTTGCGCAAAGATAATCAATTCTATAGCATCTCCAATCTAATGCGTAATGGATCGACCTTAAGGAAAAATGAAATTATAAAAGGGATTCTATGAACTCTACAGCTCTTTTTTCGTGATAATAGATCTGGCTTTGGGTCACAAAACCCACATGTCCGCCGTATTTTGGAATTTCAAGATGAAGAAACTCAGAGTTGGCAGCGATCATTGCAGGATAGCAATTTTCTGAGAGGAAACTGTCGTTCTCTGCATTTAACATGAGAGTCGGTTTTCTAATACCCTCCAGAAAATTGACGGCACTGGCTTTTTTATAATATTCTGACGCATTTTTAAAGCCATGCGCCCTGGAGGTATAAAGATCATCTATATCCCTAAGTGAGCTACAGGCAGAAATATCCTTTTTATTTAAACGATCTGGGAATTTCCTGGCCCGTTCATAGAGATGTTGTTTCAGGTTTAATTCAAATCTTTTAGAATAAATAAAGTTTCTTGTTCTGTTAATGGCGCCCAGCGAACCTGAAAGATCACAAGGTACAGAAACTCCTACGGCACCTATGATTTGAGTGGGTAGGCTACGGTTCTCTCCTAAATATTTCATGAGCATATTGCCGCCGAGACTAAATCCTACCAGGGCAATCTTTTTGTATTCATCCAGGGAAAGAACATGGGTCAATACTTCTGCCAGATCATCACTGGCACCGGCATGGTAACTTTTGTAGAGCCGGTTTAGCTCGTCGCTACATCCTCTGAAATTCATAGCCACCGCCGTCCAGTCCTTAAGATTGAAAGCTCGTGCCATTCCTTTCATATAGGGCCGGTCTGATCTGCCAGCCAGGCCATGTAATAAGATAACAAGTTTTTCTGAATCCCGTTTATTTGTGTAACTCCAATCGATATCCAGAAAATCTCCATCACTTAATTCGATCCTTTCCCTTTCAAAAACCGGGATCTCCACCTTTCTCAGGGTGGCTGCATAGATGGTAGAGGCATCAGCGCTTTTAAAAATTCCTGGGGGAATGTATTTTCCTGGGATCACCGGCATCCTTTTCAGATTTTAATATAAACTTAGGCAAAATATGGTATGCACGCATAATATTTATTGGTAGTTTTGAATAAATTGAAGATTATGTATAGCAAGAAATTCGAAATAAGATGGAGTGATCTGGACGCTAACAGGCATCTGGCAAATTCGGCATTCGTCAATTTTATGAGCCATACGCGTATGAGTTTTCTTATGGAAAACGGTTTTGGTCATAAACAACTTTCTCATTTTAACCTGGGCCCTATAGTTTTTTATGAGCATATCTATTATTTCAAGGAGATATTTGCTGGAGAACCTGTAAAGGTAACCCTGGAATTAAGTGGACTTTCTGAAGATGGAATGTTCTTTGAATTTACACACAGGATCTATGATCATACCGGGAAAAACTGTGCTACCTGTGAGATGATGGGTTCCTGGATAAATCTTGAAACCAGGAAATTAACTCAGTTGCCCGAAGAACTTTTTGGCAGGTTAGATCATACTCCAAAATCGCAAGACTTCAGAATTCTCACTAAAGAAGACACGCGTAAATTCGGAAAGCGGCCAAATAATTTATCTCTCGAGGAAATGGAAGCGCTGTAGATATGTTGCAGGCGATCCTCATATATTTCAATTTTTATAGGACTAAATGGAAATCACGAGTTTTGAAATAGGAATACAACTTTTAAATATTTAAATGGATTAGACTGATTTTAAGGTATCTTAGACTCTGACCAATCTCATGTCTATGAAATCCTTATTAAACTATATGTCCCTTAAGACCTCTTTGAGACTTTTAGGGATTTTTATTTTTCTTCTATTTCAAAATTGTACCGTGTACAGGGGGACCAGTGTAAGCGCTGATAAGGCGATAGAGCAAGAAACAAAGGTCGTGCTGGTTACCAACGACGGTACCAAATTAAAGTTTAAAAAACTTTTACGAGATGAAAACGACCTTTTAGGGGTTGCTGTGAAAAGGAAGACTTTAAAATACCTGGACGAGCAAG
>JBFIMP010000253.1:0-3980 GCA_041611635.1 Christiangramia sp. | reverse complement strand
TTACCGGAGCATCGGGCTCGCCGACACTACCAAATACTTCGAATGTACAATCGTTATCATCAGTTATTATACAACTATAATCACCTTGAATGAGGCCGGTAATTTTTTTGGTGATTTCTCCATTCGACCATAAATAGGTATAAGGAGGTTTACCACCTGCAGGAAACGCCTCTAATTCTCCATCATTCCCTCCATTACAAGTGGCATCAAGAAAAGAAACCTCTCCTGCAAGTGGTGTATCAATTTGCAATACAGGAACTGTTCCACATTTTGGAGAAATATCTAAAACATTTATTCCATTAATTTTTGTGGTTTTGGTCGTTAAATTAGTACAGCTATTTTTACTGGTTTGGTCAACTACTTTAGAAGCATCGGTCCAGGCCAGGTATAAATCTTTCAGTATATAAGTACTCCCACAATTATATTGTATATCTAAAAAGGAGAGTTGGGTAATCTGATTTTTAGGCAGACCTTCTGAATCATTACAATCTGTAATAGTAGAAGTAGTTACATTTCCTTCAGCATCTGTCTCTTCTAAAATTCCAGAAAAGAAAAACGTAGGTCTGAAAGAACTGGTGGTATTATTGATAGCCAGGATTAAGGTAACAGGTATTGGATCTCCACCTATTTCGCACTGAAAGCATGGATCAAGATCTAATCTTGCACCAACAACTTCTAAGTCTTTTGATGTACAACTAGATTCTGGCGGAAGCGGAATCTGTCCATAAGCCTGAATTCCAAATAACAGCAAAAAAAGAATTACTCCTAATTTTAGCTCAGACCTATTCTTGCCAAACTTTTTGAATAACGTAATGTCTTTCATAATAATAATTTTTAAAGGTTAGCACCTATAGCATGGCATCACCTTCAAAAGCAGAAAGGGCGTTCTAAAGCAGAAAAATGAATCTAAAAATCTTACAGAGGGGGGTATATTTCCTTTGCCAAAAAGACATGGCAATTACCAAAATGGTATAAATCGGTCCGGGAGGAATCATAAACCTAGTTGCTAAGACCTAAACAGATCAAATTAGCAGCAATAAATAAGTAGGTTGAGCTGGAAAAGATAGGTAATTCGGCGTTATAAGAAATAAGAATCAATACTTTGTAAAAAAGAAGGCTAATCCAATTTTAACAAATACCAATGATTATTAAATATTGCCGTTTTATAGTTCAATAAATCAATAATTTAAAATTAAGATTAATTTCGATCTTTTCATCTTCAAATGTTATAGAAAACATAAAATACGGGTTTACCCTACCCATCAGATTTTCAACCCAATTTGCATTATTTAATTCGTAAAATAATTTGATAAAATTCTGAAATTCTCATTTATAGTTCCTCAGATTATCAATACCCAAAAACTTGATTTAAAGCGCTTTAATATTTTCAGGTTTGGTTCGCTTTTGCTTAACTTTAAGAGAATAATTCAGAAGGAACGGATATGAAAATAAAAGAACAGGGGCTCTACTCCCCCCAGAATGAAAGGGATAATTGCGGAGCAGGGTTTATTTGCAATCTAAAGGGAGAACGATCTAATAAAATAATACATGATGCCATTGATATACTGGTGCGCCTTGAACATAGAGGAGCAGTTAGTGCAGATGGTAAAACAGGGGACGGCGCAGGGATCTTAATTGAAGTTCCTCACGATTTCTTTAAAAAAGTATGTGAGTTTGATCTACCCGATATCCGGGAGTACGCCGTAGGGATGCTTTTTCTTCCCAAGAATAAAAACCAGGCTTTAATTTGTAAAAACACTTTTGAAGAAGAGGTTAAAAAGCAGGGATTAGAGATCCTGGGCTGGCGTAATGTCCCGGTGAATCATTCGTGCCTGGGGAAAATGGCCAGAAACGTGGAACCTGCGGTAGAGCAGGTTTTTATTGCTAAACCAAAAGATATTGAAGACAGGGTTTTCAATGCTAGATTATATTCGGCCCGTAAAATCGCTGAACATACGGTGGAGCATTCCGGGCTTGCCCAAAGCGAGTACTTCTATTTTTCAAGTCTCTCTACCAATACCATAATATACAAGGGTCTATTAATGCCCCAGGATATTAACGATTATTATAAGGATTTAAACGATCCAGATGTGATTACAAAACTTGCTTTAGTACATCAGAGATTTTCCACCAACACTTTTCCAACCTGGGACCTGGCACAACCTTTCAGGTACATGTGTCATAACGGGGAGATTAATACCCTGAGAGGAAATTTAAGCAGAATGAAAGCCCGGGAAGAGCTTTTTGAATCTGATATTTTCGGTGAGGATATGAAAAAGATCATTCCGGTGATTATGGATGGAAAATCCGATTCTGCTTCTATGGACATGGCCCTGGAACTTCTGCTGCAAACGGGAAGATCCCTGCCAGAAGCCATCATGATGATGGTGCCGGAAGCCTGGGAAAAAAATCCTTCCATGAAGGACAATAAAAAAGCATTTTACGAATATAACGCCTGTATCATGGAGCCATGGGATGGTCCTGCCTCCATACCTTTTACAGATGGTAATTATATTGGAGCCCTACTGGATAGAAATGGCCTTAGGCCTTCCAGGTATACCGTAACCAAAGACGGTTATGTGGTAATGTCTTCTGAAACCGGTGTTCTGGATATAGCCCCAGAAAATGTACTGAAGCATGGTAGGCTGGAGCCAGGAAGAATGTTCCTGGTAGATATGATCGAAGGAAGAATTATTGAAGATGAAGAAGTAAAAGAAAAAATAGTTTCAGAAAGGCCATATAGAAACTGGCTTGATGACAATCTTTTGCCGCTGGCAGAAGTACCTTATACGGGTAACCAGACTCCGGTTGAGGATATACCATATATAACCAGGCTCAAGCTTTTTGGTTATACTTACGAGGATATTACCACTATTATTTCTCCCATGGCATCCAAAGCCAAGGAGGCGATTGGTTCTATGGGAACAGATATTCCCTTAGCTGTGCTTTCAGACAAACCACAGTTGTTATTCAACTTTTTCAAACAATTATTTGCGCAGGTAACCAATCCACCTTTAGACGGAATTCGCGAGGAAATAGTTACAGACATCAGCCTTTCTGTAGGTGAAGATATTAACCTTTTTAATATCATTCCAGAACAGGCTAAAAAACTTAAAATTCAGAATCCAGTGATCTCAAATGAGGATCTGGACAAGATAAAATATATAGATTATCCCGGCTTCAAGGCTAAGTCCATCTCGATGCTTTATGAAGCTGAAAAAGGAATGAACGGCCTGGAAGACCGCCTGGAGGAAATGATCACAGAAATAAATAATGCAGTTGATGATGGTTGCAATGTGATCATACTTTCAGACCGTAATGTAAATCCTAAACTGGCTCCTATTCCTTCCCTTCTTGCATGTTCATTTGTGCATCACCGCGCTAAGGATCATAATAGAAGGTCGAGCTTTGGAATTGTGATCGAATCTGCAGAACCCAGAGAACCGCATCACTTTGCGGCTTTATTTGGTTATGGAGCAAGTGCGATCAACCCCTATATGGTAAATGAAGTGATCTATGATCTTGTTGAAAGAAAAGAGATTGATGTTGATGATCCCGAAGTAGCTGTTGAAAATTTCAATGTTGCGATTGGAAAAGGAATAATCAAGATCATGAATAAGATTGGGATCTCAACGCTACTCTCCTATCGCGGATCCCAGATCTTCGAAATTCTTGGACTGAACAAGAAATTCGTCAATAAATATTTCAGCAACACACCAACCAGAATTGAAGGTATTGGTTTATATGAAATTGAAAAAGAAATTCAGAAACGCTACCAGCATGCATTCTTTCCTCCCGAAACAGAAACCGATCTCGACCTTGAAATGGGAGGAGATTATCGCTGGAGAAGAAATGGAGAAAGACATGTTTTTAATCCTGCCAGTGTCGCCAAACTTCAGCAGGCGGTAAAACAAAATAGCTACGAAACCTATACCGAATATTCTAAAATCATTAATGAGCAGAATGAAAAGCTCATGACC
>JBFIMP010000252.1:0-3984 GCA_041611635.1 Christiangramia sp. | reverse complement strand
TGAAACCTATGAGGACCGTTTATACGGATTCAAAGCTGCCTATGAGTCTTATGTGCTCATCAAGGATAAAGAATGGAGCAAAAGACTGGAAAAATATGTTTCCTTCCTGCCTACACTTCAGAAAGAACTGCCTGTAGAGGCCAAATATAAAAAAGATAGTCCGGGAACAGAATCAGATCTCAATGCCTATGATGTGGTTTATTATGCAGGTGACTGTAATTCTGGTAGCAAGACCATCGCTATAAACCTGCCAAACGACGAAAAGGTGCAGGAGCAGTATGGTAGTAGAAGATTACAGTTGAAAAATGCGATGAAAGCAAAATATGACCAGATCCTGCTGCCAATCTCTGAGCAACTGATAGTTCCTGAGCAAAGGAACAATATCACCTTTGATGCTTTTTTCGCAAATACTATGTTCCATGAAGTTGCCCATGGCCTTGGTATAAAGAATACTATCAATAATAAGGGTACGGTAAGGGAAGCTCTTAAGGAACATGCCGGTGCGCTGGAGGAAGGGAAGGCAGATGTTTTAGGAATCTATATGATTACAAAACTTCATGACAAGGGTGAACTTAAAGATGCTGAATTACAGGATTATTATGTGACCTTCCTGGCAAGTATTTTCAGATCTATTCGTTTTGGCGCCTCTAGTGCCCATGGAAAAGCGAATATGGTTCGCTTCAATTATTTTAAGGAAAAAGGCGCTTTTACCCAAAATGATGCAGGGCTTTATAAAGTGGATATGGAAAAATTCAGGGAAGCAATTGATGCCCTATCCAATGATATTCTTGTACTTCAGGGTGAAGGTGATTATGAAGGCACGGGAAAGTTACTGGATGAATCGGGACAAATAGACAGCGACCTCCAGGCGTCCCTGGAAAAATTATCTGAAAAGAATATTCCTGTAGATATAGTATTTAAACAAGGCACAGGAGTCTTAGGATTATAGACCTTTTTTAATTGAATAAGATTAGGCCGGTAGAAAGACCTACCGGTTTTTTATTGAATTTTTTATCCTATTTCATGTTTCATGAACCGCATTAGCTGCTCGAACCCCAGAGCGTAAAGCACCTTCCATTGTACTTCTCAAAATACTGGTGTGTTCACCCGCAAAATGAATTTTACCATGAGGAGCCTGTAGATTTTCCAGATGAGCAGAAACATCCCCTGGCGCAGGCCAGCTCGGACCTCCTAAGGCGTAGGGATCTTTACTCCAACCTTTTACATGTGCCTTTTGAAAATGGTCTTCAAAACCGGGAAAGACTTTTTTGACCGAATCTTTCATCATGCTTTTTACCTTTTCATCTGAAATATTCTCAATTTTTGTAGCAAATGGGCCGGCTACCATGCTTTCAAGAATTGCAGGGTTAGAATCTGGATTTTCTGAATTTAGAATGGGGCTTATCGCCCTAACATCCAGATCTGTATAAACTACTCCAGAAAGGTCATTTTTCTTCCAGAATGGCTCATCCACCTGCAAATAAGTCCGGTTAATATTCATTACCGGAATATCCTTTATTGCCGCCAGCTTTTCTGCAGGTAATGCAGGTTCGAAAGATATTTTTCCAAGTACTTTTAAAGGGAATGTGACAATTATTTCATCTGCACTGAATTCCCTTGTATTACCATTTACTTTCGCTGACACAACAACTTCTTCACCGGTATCTTTCACTTTATCTACAACGACATTATATTGAATATTATCCTGTAGCCTTTTCGCCATTTCCCTGGGTAATTTGTCGTTCCCGCCTTTAAGCGTAAAGGGAGTTCCTCCCATGAAGAGCCCGGCATCAGATACTGCCATTGAGAGTCCTGAAGTTTCTTCGGGTTTAGCAGCGAACCACATGGTATTTTTAAATAATTCTACCGCTCCTTCACTTGCCCCCTGTTGCTTTAAATATCCGGCCAGAGAAAACTGATCCATTTTGATCAATGGTGGTTGATCCCAGCTTTGTGGATCACTTATCTCAGAAGGTAAAGTTTTCAGGATATATTTTACCACCATTCCCATAGGACCCATTTTATGTTCTTCCGGAGTAAGTTCAAAAGGCCAGTCCACGGTTTCATTAGGTCTTACTTTAAAAGCTTTTCCATTTAAATGATAAGTGACCGCCTTATCTGGCATAGGCCAGGGAATTCTTTCCAGACCAAATTCCTCAATGAACTTTAAGGCATGTGTATAAGATGATGAATATCCCGCAGCCCCTTCTTCGGCATACAATCCCTTAGCGAAAGGTTCTCTTATCGTTGAAACTCTTCCTCCAGGTCTATTACGGGCTTCCAGAACGCTTACATTATGCCCCGCTTTTCTAAGTTCCCATGCTGCTCCCAGCCCGGCGAGACCTGCACCAAGAACCAGTATATTTTTAGGCTGACTGGTCTTGCTATTTATAAAATTTTGAGCAGAAAGAATCCCTGGATAAATGACGCCAGCACCCAAAGCGCCGAGACCTAGTTGTTTCACAAAAAGTTTCCGGGAAATACGTTTTTGGTCAATTTTATCCATTTTAAAATATTTAATAGTTAGCAAATAAATAAGCAGGGAATTGAATGATTTTTTACAAACGATTTTAAAATTCTGATTATCAACCTATTAATCTCATTCAAATTAAGAAAAAAATGACGCTTTTGTATGTTCTCTCTATCAAGAGCAGAATTTATAGATAACCTGTAAGATCTTGATCAAAAGCATTTAATGAGAGGGCACATCTTTAAATAAGCTAATCTGACCTATAGGTTATTACTTTTTATTGTGATCCAGATTTTCATTTATCCATGTATCTCTAAGAAAGCATTTTAAAATTTCTCATTTTTGCAGCCAGCAATTCAAAAGAAATTTCTAATCCCTAAGCGTGCGACAACTTTTAAAAAAATTACCGGTTCTAATATTTATAATCCTGCATTTTTCTTTTATTCTCGCTGCATTCTGGGAAAACCATGTAAACCCATTTGCCATTATTTTCCTGAGTGTTACTGGATTTCTATTAGCCTGTTTTTATTACAAAAATCATAAACTGGAAAGGTCGGTTTTTAGACGCCGGGATATATTACTGATAGTTTTAACGATCACTGGTGCTATGATCACTTACTGGATGAATAAAGAGTTGGAGTTGGGAATTGTACTTTCTGCCGGGATCACGGGACTTTCTAGCTCTTTTATTCCGTTTATAAACAGAAGATCTGACATATTAAGAGAATTACCGGCAGCTATATATTGCGGAGCATTTGCCGGAATGACTGCCCCGTTCATCGCCAAAGGATATATTTTCATTTTTTTCGCTGGTCTTTTCACCGGTCTTATCCTTATTATTTCAAAAAGCACCCTGCATGGTTATGGTGGTAAACTGGGAACTGTCGCCTTCGGGGGAGTTTCATTAATGTCCTTTATCCTATTCTTATTTTTCTAAAATGCAGGTAGCGATCATTATAATTTCCGGATTTATAGCAGCTCTAGCTACATTTTATCTGAATAATCGTCTTCAGTTTGGTGGGGTGATGGCTTCTGCAGCCATATCGGTTCTTGCTGGCGGATTTTTTCATTTCTTCCCCAACCTGTTCAGTGATTATTATACAACCAATATTCCGCTAATAGCCATGGGCGCGTCCTTTATTGGTATGGCCACCTCGAAAGTGATCAGTCAATACTGGATCATTGGACTTTCAGGAATCATATTTTCAGTTTTATACCTCTGTACCGGTTCATTCTTCGAAGGTTTTGGAGGCGGCCTGGGCACTACTGCAGCCATTTCCTTATGCTCGGCTTATGTTATTAAAGAATTTAAGAGGAAGAAAAATCTACAATAGTTACATCTGGAAGTACATTCCAGGATAGTAAAATGAAAAACCCTCTGAAGTTCATCTCGTAAAAGATGATGTAGATGTGGAAATTACGATTATCCTGAAATGGCGAGAATAATCAACATTATTCCTTAGCCTCCACTTTTTCAGTAAGAACAGGTTTTAAAACTTCCCATACATTTTCGG
>JBFIMP010000251.1:0-4000 GCA_041611635.1 Christiangramia sp. | reverse complement strand
CTAAGGAAAGCAGCTTTTCGAAATTATGAATTATATGTAGACTCATTGGTATTATAAGGATGTTGGTTTAATGACGGCCGGAGGCTTCAAAAAATAATTCATTAAACATCGGTTATTTCAAAAATTCCAGAAAATTTCAAAATTAAGGGGTAAGTAACACTTCAGGCTTGCGGTCTCCTTTATTGTTAAATTAAAAACGATAAAGACCTTATACCTTGATTATGGGAAAACCGGGATGTTGGGTTTGTGACAGGCCTCAAAAGATTACCGGATCTTTAGCAGGCAAACAGACCCTACTCAATTTGCCTTACTAAATTTTCGATCCGGTAATTTTATTGGGTTCTAATCAAAAATTAAGACGATTTCGTCTTACTAGTGTGTTTAGGAAGATAATTGTTACATTAAAAATGAAGAAATTTTAATTTTTTTCGGCTGTTGGAAATATAGTGTTGATTGTCAATGGGCTTGGTAAAATCAATCTTTTCGAAAAACATCCTGTTGTAACAAAACCTCCCCGAAAGATATTTCTTCGGCTGCTTTTACCAGTATTGTAGTTGGCAGGTCTTTTAGTCGTTGTTGTAAATTGGTATAGTAATTTTCAAAATCTGAATCAGGGCTTGCCATTCCCATGAATATGAGATCTGCGTTTGCCGAAGACTCTTGTAGGATCTTGTCAAAATTTCTACCGTTGGAAACGATTATTTCAAGCTTAAAACCGGTTCTTAGTTTTTTTATTACCTGGGTGATGTTTTGCCGTGCATCCTGGCCAGCTTTTTCAGTATCTACCACCATTTTCAGGGTTACTCTGGCTCCATACCAGGCACGGCTACTTTTAAGAAGGTAAGCCAGGATCATCAACAATCCGCCATTTCCCTTAAGTCCACCCCACCAGATATCTATCTTTTCTCTGTTGCCAAAGCCTTTTTCCTTGTTATCCCGAACAATCACCAGGTTACGGTTAAGTTTATAGAATTTTGTGATCATATCGCAATACTTTTTTCTGTAAGCGACATTTTCACTATCACCTAGAATGATTGTATTTGGTTCTAGGGAAGCCAGGCCATAGGCTTTAACAAAATCTTCTGCTCCTTTAAAAGTATCCTCTGCTTCAATTACCCGGGCAAAGCCACTGGAACCTTTCTTAGTTAAAAAATCCTCGATGTTATTTTGCATCAGCTTTCGGCGTTCAATCGTGGTGTGGCTACTGGTTAGAACCGTAGCTACGGTCAGGATCCCTCGATTATGGGTAATATTGGAGGCGAAGTCTATCAGGTGCCAGCGTTTGGTAGGAGCACCCGATAGAACCAGCGGATGAGGTCTCCAGGTCTTGGAGTCCTTCTCTGAACTTAGGTTCAGCAAACCTATTCTTACCAGTGCCATCCATACTCCTCGGCGTACATCTCCCCAGGCTGTTTTCATTTCCCTGCTTTGCAGCCACACAAAAATGATGGTTATGAAGACGAAGGCTATACCGGTGGCCACTCCATTAATAAGGAACATGACTGCGATACATCCCAGGGTGCCAAGTAGAGAAAATATCCAGTGTACTTTAAAAGCGGGTCTGAAGGAAGGACTATCCAGTATTCCCTCAATTCCAGCCGCGGCATTTAATACTCCATAGGTGGTAAGGAAAAACATGGTTAGTATGGGAGCAATAATATTTAAATTCCCAAGGTATACAGCTACCAGGGCAATAATCATAGTAAAGAGTGTGCCATACCTGGGAGAATCATCTTTTGCCGAGCCTATTCCCAGCCAGCTAAGCCATTGCGGTAATACGCGATCCCTGGCCAGGGCCTGCAAAACTCTCGGGGCTCCCAGTATACTGCCTACCGCACTGGAAAGGGTGGCACCCCAAACCCCTATGAGGATAGCATCTCCCCAATAAGACATCTTTCTCATGATCAGGGGGTCTGCCATAAGAGTCTCGGCAGTGGCTCTGTTTGCCAGTATGATGGGTAAGCCCATATAAATGACATATCCTACGGCAATAGCAGCAAAAGTTCCCTTTGGAATAGACTTCGAGGGGTTTTTAAGGTCCCCAGACATATTAACTCCGGCCATTATTCCTGTTACTGCTGGGAAGAAAACTGCAAATACCACCCAGAAACTTTCCCTGTTCCCATTGGAGGCGGTCCATAATTCTACATTTGTTTCTTCCACCGGACTTCCGAATACAAGGGATAAAAGAGATAAGGCGATCCCGAACATTATGAAATACTGTGCCCTGATGGCGACTTTTGCAGATATCATGGCGAGTATACCAACCAGTACCGTAGTGATTAGACCAACACCTTTAAAGTCTAGATTGGGGAAAACGCTCACGACACTTTCAGCGAAACCAACAGTATAGAGAGCTATAGATAAAGTAAGAGCAATAAATAGAGGAATGCCAATGGCTCCACCGGCTTCCACTCCCAGCGACCTGCTAATCATATAGTAGGCACCACCGGCTCTAACCTGTTGATCTGTAGCAATGGATGCTACTGAAAGCGCGGTTAAAAAGGTGATGGAAACAGACAAGGTAACGATAAGTAAGGTTCCCAGCAGGCCAACATTTCCTACAACCCATCCAAAGCGCAGGTACATGATCACACCAAGAATAGTAAGTATGGAAGGAGTGAAAACCCCGCCAAAGGTGCCTAAACCGTCTTTTACTGCAGGGATCACCTGTTCACTGTCATTATCTTTTTTTCTGAAAAATTTAATCATCGTGGCCTGTAGCTCTTTAATTTTAGTTGAAACAGGAAAATTTAAAAAAAGGTAATTAAGAAAGCCTACTTGATCCTTGTAGAGCTTTTGTTTAAGAAAGATACTCCCTTTTTCCTTACTTTAATCTGTATTAAACTAAAATATCAGCTACTTTAATATATTTTCGAGTAAGAATTTATTAGCTTTAATTGTAAAAGAAATTAAAAGGCCGTATTCTTTATTAGAACACGGCCTCTTTATTCTGTTTATAAGTATCGGCTATAAAAGACGAAGTAAATTATTTTGGCAATTTAAAATAGAACTGAGAACCTTCACCTGGGATAGACTCTACCCAGATTTCTCCTCCATGAAGATGGATGATCTTTTGCACAATAGCGAGACCAAGGCCTGTACCCTGAAATTCGGCTTTGGAATGTAATCTTACATAAAGATCAAAAATTTTATTTAAATACTTTTCTTCTATTCCAATTCCATTATCGGCGATTGTAAACAGGAAGCAATCGAAATCCTCTTTAATGCTCAATGTTATTTTGGGTCTTTGGTTCTCTTTAGAATATTTTAGTGAATTATTTATAAGGTTTTGAAAAACCCGATAAAGCAAGATTTCATTCCCCCTGATTACCGGATATTCATCTGGTAGATTTAAAATGGCTTTTTTAGATGAGATAGATGGTTCCAGATCGCTCATTACGTTAAGTAAGATACCTTTAAGGTCTACAATTGTCTTTTTTAATTTACCAGCTTCAATCTCAGAATATTCCAGGATGTCATAGATCAATTGCTGCATTCTATTGGCAGCATCAGAAATGAAATAAAGGTATTTACTTGTTTTTTCGTTCAATTGTCCTTCCAGCCTGGTTCTCAGGAGATCACTAAAATTTGAGATCATTCGTAATGGTTCCTTAAGATCATGGGCAGTAGTGGCAGCAAAATATTTTAAGCGTTCATTGCTTTTAACCAGTTTTTCATGCAATTCTTTTAATCTCTTTTCATCATTGGTCGCCTGGGTGATATCAATTATAATTGCGGTAAAGACTTCTCGATTCCTGTAAAACATTTTTTGTAGATGTACTTCTACATCATAGAGGCTTTGGTCTTTTCTTTTATGGGTAGTTTGAAAAACAAGAATTTCCTTTTTTCCATTAATCAATGGTTCGATCATATTTCTAAAACTACTCACACTGTAATCTGGCTTTAAATCAATGGGGGTAAGTGATCGTGCTTCTTCCATGGTATATCCAGTATTATCCAGGGCCCCGCGATTTAAAAATATGAATTGAAGTGTTTT
>JBFIMP010000250.1:0-4015 GCA_041611635.1 Christiangramia sp. | reverse complement strand
TTAGCTGCCGATAAGAGAAAGCTAACCAATCCATAATATTCTTTATCCAGAAAGTAGGTAAATAGAAATAAGGTATTCACAGCCCCAATCCCGAAACCAACATAGGTGGTAAGCATATTCTTCAAGGACTGATTGATGATTATTCCCATCTAGATCTCGTTGATTAATTTAGCCAGTTTTCCAGTTAGGGTCTTGCGGTGATATTTTTCAATATTACTAGATCCTAAAACAGATTCCCTCTGCAGATATTTATGAAATAATCCTAACAGGTGATCCTTGATTTTTTGAACGTCGGCATAGGAAAATACTCTTCCCGAATTTGTTTCTGAAATTATTCTTTCAGCATCCCATTTAACTGGACCAATTGCTAAAATAGGAGTTCGGGATGCCAGATATTCAAAAAGTTTGCCCGGGATGATTCCTCTTGTTTCTATAGAATCTATCTCTATTAACAAGAGAACGGTAGCCTGCTTTTGCATCTGAAGAGCTTTAGAATGACTAACATAACCTTCGTTAACAAGATATTCATTCAGGCCAGAATCGTTGATACTTTCCAGAACTTCCTTACTTACCTTCCCTGCCAGTTTAAGCTGGAATTCCTTTCGAAAGTCTTGATGCTCTTTTAGTAATTGCTGAAGTGCTTTCCATAAATTTTCAGGATTCCTGCCTGAAAGTAAGGACCCGATATGAGCTATCTCAAATTTTCTTTTTTCAACCGGATCTGTATTAATTTCAGAATCGAAGCCATTGGTAATTACGGTAATTGGTTTCGAGGTTTTAGTCTCAAATTCAGCTTTGGTTGTATAGCTGGTGGTAATTATATGATCGGCAGTATTCAGCACTTCACTTTCCAGTTTTTCATGCTTTTCTCTGGAGCTATCATTTAGTTTAAGTTTCTCATGATAACCGATTTGCGTCCAGGGGTCTCTGAAGTCTGCGATCCACTTACATCCAGTTTCTCTTTTAAGATTCAATCCAATAAGGTGCAAACTATGTGGTGGCCCTGTTGTTATGATGGCTTTATAATCATCATTTTTAATCTCATTTTTTAGAAAATTAACCGAAGGCCTGATCCAGAATTTACGGGCATCAGGAATAAAATAATTTCCCCGTATGTAGAGCATTGCTTTTTGCAGAACAGACTGATTTTCCTTTTTCTGAATAATCCCAGAACTAATGGTTTCAGTATCCTTTTTCGAAAAAATACCAGCAATAGAATAAGGTTCAAAGATCTTTTTCTTTAGAACTTTTATTCCTGGAGGAATTTCAGCTACAAAACTTTGATCAATTATGGGGTAGCTAGGATTCTCTGGAACATAAACCACTGGTTCAACCTCAAAGCTTCTTAAATACTTTACGAATTTAAGCCAGCGCTGAACCCCGGGGCCACCAGCCGGAGGCCAGTAATATGTAATGATGAGAACTTTTTTCATGCAGATATAAGATCAAAAGATCACTTTCTCTTTTTCAACTCGAAACCTATCCCACCTAAAAGAACCAGGCCAATAAGAATTGAACTGATTAGAGCAATATTGCTACCGGTTTTCACTACCTCGGGTTCAAATTTAAAGACTATTTCATGTTTGCCCGCAGGGACATTAAGTCCTCTAAGCACATAATTTACCTGGGCATGTTCTACAGCTTCTCCATCAATATACGCCTGCCAACCGGGTTGATAGTAATTCTCAGAAAAAACAACGAACTGTTTTGTATCTGCATCATAACTATACTTAAGCTCATTAGGCTGGTAACTCATCAATTGAACCGTCGCTGTCTCCTCAAAATTAAAATCTTGATCGATTATATCCTTAAAATTAGAATTAATAACCGCGGTACTTTTAAGGTCTGTATCTTCCAGGGCCAGCATTTCCTGGTCCTGATCTTCTACCCATTTGATATCCTTTACCAACCAGGCATTCCCATAAGCATTAGGATTTTGTTGTGCCTGGGTACCTTCTTCTGTTGGAACAATAAAATATTTCACATTCAGCATGCTCAATATTTTCATGTTGTTATTTGAAATATAGAAATCGTAAAGTTCCTGAATCCTACCAGGTTTTGCGGCGTGATAACCACCCAGTGCATTATGATAATAGGAGGTTCTACCGGTATTAAAAGGACTACCGGAAACATCAAAGACCCTGTAATGTCCTGTATCCTCAAGTATAGCTTCGTCTGCAGTTAATTTTTGAAATGGCTGCTCCATTTCCCTGGCCTGAACAAAGTCTTCTTCGTTCACATATCTTTTGTTAACCCCTATAAGGTCTACCAGTAATAAAATAACGAGCCCACCAATCACTAGGTCCCTGTTGATCTTAGCCTTTAAATACCCCCAGATAAGTCCTGCCGAAAGCAAAACAAATATTAAAGAACGAATAACATCGGCAGTAAATATACTTTTTCGATCTTCTTCCAGTGCTTTCATGAAGTCCATGCCAAATTGCTGGGAGTAAACCGCATCATTGGCTCCCTCAAAATCAAAAAGTATAGATTTAAATAATAAGAATATTAGCAATAAGCCTCCGGTAATGATAGAAGACCATTTTAAAGCATAGATTTTTTCTTCCTTTTTTACTTCTGCAAGAAAAAGCTTATAAAGTCCCATCACCGCAAGAAGCGGTAAACAAAGTTCAAGGATCACCTGGATAGAGGAAACCGCTCTGAACTTGTCATACAATGGCACAAAGTCTATGAAAAACTTGGTGAAGAATTCAAAGTTCTTTCCCCAGCTTAAAATTAAAGCCAGCAAACTTCCACCTGCTATCCACCATTTTAACCTTCCTCTAATCAAAAACAAGGCAAAAACAAACAGGAAAATAACCGTTGCACCTATATAAGCCGGAGCACCTACGAAAGGTTGGTCTCCCCAATAGGTTGGTGCACTTTCTGTAAAACCTTCTGCCTGCACAGGAGATGCTCCTATTTCTCTTAAAGCATCATATAAATTAGAATCCCTTCCAATATTTTCTGAGCTTCCTCCTCCCATGAAACGAGGAACCAAAAGATTGAAACTTTCTATAATTCCGTAACTATATTCAGTAATATAATCGAAACTTAGACCGGTATTCTGTTTTGTGCTTCCATCAGGTTCTATACTAAGGTCTGATTTTCCACGAGTACTGAACTGGGTATATTCACTTGTTGCCAATAGGTTTGTTGCATTAGCTGCGACAGCCAGTATTACTGCAATTACCATAATCCCCAACGACTTGAAATATACTGGCAGTATTTTTTTTTGGTAGGCATCGACCAGATATGCAATTCCCAGGGTAATGACCAGGAGTAATAAATAATAGGTCATCTGGAAATGGTTCGCCTGTATCTCCAGAGCCATGGCTACAGTAAGCAACAAAAAACTCCAGATATTACGATACCTGAAAATGGCTATAATCCCCGCAAGTACCATCGGCATATAGGCAATTGCATGCGCCTTGGCATTATGACCTACACCCAGAATGATGATTAAATAGGTTGAGAAACCAAAAGCAATAGAGCCCAGAAAGGCCAGTTTATAATCTACCTTCATACAAAGCAGCAGAATATAGAACCCCAAAAAATACAGAAATAAATAATCTGCCGGCCGGGGTAGAAACCTTAACAGGGAATCAAGCTTTTTCACATAGTTATGAGGATAGTAGGCCCCCAATTGATAAGTTGGCATTCCTCCAAAGGCAGCATCGGTCCAGTATGGTTCTTCTCCGGTCTCTGCCCTGAAGTCGTTTTGCTCCTTGGCCATCCCGATATACTGTATAATATCGCTTTGATAGATCTCCTTTCCCTGAAGGACCGGATTAAAGTAAAATAATGATAAAATGATAAAACCTGCCAGAACAAACAGGTGAGGTAAGAATTGCTTCAATTTAGCCATTAATCGGACTTTTGATTTTGATCACAAATTTTGTGTAAAACAAAGCCTTTCTGGTGACTCTGCTAAAATCCGAAATTAATCAATTTCTTCGTAATCGATATATTCACCAACATTTTTATTGGACTTCTTGCCATTTTTTGGCTTTTT
>JBFIMP010000249.1:0-4035 GCA_041611635.1 Christiangramia sp. | reverse complement strand
GGTATCGGGATTCAACTATCAAAAGCTATCCACATATCGGGAATCTAGCAGATTATTCTTTCCGTCTATTTCTATCCGGGAGTAACCAGCTGTTTTATTGTAATCTTACTTATATTTCTTCATATCTATTTGTCTGTGGGTAAGGTTCAGATCTCTACAAATAATAACAGGTTTTTACTTTTCCAGGTCTTTAAGATATTTCTGGAGAGATTTTTCCTTACTATCTCGGGGTTAGTCCATATTTCCTGAAAACATAGTATATCTGCCTTATAATACTCAATAGAATCCTTATAATCTGTCTTTTAAATTGCTCTTATACCGTAAATATTCCAGGTGACTAATTTCATTGCAGGGAAGAGGTTTAATTAGTTCAATTTTAAATTTTTAGGTTGATAAATGTCATGGCAAATCAAAGTTACCGGAGCTAATTTTAGATAATGTATTTGATTATAAACCTTTAAAAATAATAAAATGAACTTAGTAAAATTTAGGAAAAGAAATTTCCCCTGGTTTGACGATGGGATTAGCAATTGGATGGATTTCGATGATTTCTATACCACGAAAGGCAACATACCAGAAATGAATGTTAAAAATCGCAAGAAGGATCTGGAGATAGAAATGGCCGTACCGGGTTTTTCAAAAGATGAGATCGAAGTTTCTATAGAAAATGATATACTTCATGTTAAAGCAGAAAAAAGTAAGGAAAGTGAAGAAAAAGATGATGAGTATAGCTTAAAAGAATTCAGTCATAGTTCTTTTGAACGCAAACTGCAATTACCCCCAAATATTAAACAAGATGCTAAGGTCAAGGCAACCTGTAAAAATGGGATTTTAAAATTGCATCTGCCCAAGGATAAGGCTTCTAATAAAATAGACAAAAAAGTTATTGAAATCAGCTAGCATCTTGTCTTTATTAAACTTAAAAAGTAAGTAGCAGAAATATCATGCTAACAAAAAAATAAATAGATCTTAAATAAGAAATATATAAGGGGCTGGGTTTATTGCTTAGCCTCTTTTCTTTTAATTAAATAAAGGAGTTTACTTTTTATAGAGCTGAGTATACAGTTGGCAGCTCTATTTGCTTTAGTGGTTGTAATTGACTGCTTAGTGCATCAAAATTCATTTTAAAACCACCAGCGAATTATTGTCCGCACTGGTATTGGCTTGAAAAAAAGATGGTTTAATTTGGACTTTTTCCAGTTTAAAAGATTAGAGAAGTGACTGCTACCATAGTTCAAATTTATATTACGACCCTACCCATAATATTAAATTCGAAAGCAGCCCAAATTTTTGGTGTAGCTGCCACTAGCCCTAATTTTGCTCAAATATAAGGGCTTGCTCTAAATTCTATTTTATCGTTTAGTTATCGTATGGAATTTGAAAGTAACCGTTAGATCTCTAGGGTAATAATGACAGAGGTACCTTCATTTTTGACCGAATTTATTTGAATTGCCTCGTCAACATTATATCCCAATAATGCGAGCCGCTCCCGCACCAGGCGAACTCCCTTGGAATTATGCAATTTATTGCTCGTACCTGGAGAAAAGCCAGTACCGTTATCTCTAATTTCGCATTGTAGCAAATTTTCTGTTAATAGCTTAAAGGAAACTTTTAATTCAGGATCTTTGATACTGCCGGGGAAAGCGTGGACAAATACATTTTCCACAAACGTTTGTAATATCATCGTGGGAATCTCTACTTCATAAGTATCTATCGCAGGGTCAATATTCATTATGATCCTAATAGCGTTATTAAATCTTGTATTCTCTATACGGATGTAGGATTGTAAATATTCAATTTCTTCAATAAGCAAGATACTTGGTTTGGTACAGTGATCAAGGTTTAGTCTTATTAGTTTGGCAAAATCACCTAAGAAAACTGTAGCATTATCTATATCACTGTCTAGTATATAATTTTGAATTGAATTCATGGCATTGAAGATAAAATGCGGATTCATCTGTGCCAGCAAGGCTTCCATCTTGGTTTCCTCAAACCGTTTCTGGATAAGACTCTTTTGCATTTCAAAATTCCTGGTCTGCCGTATCTGAAAATTGTAGATACTAAAAATTACCAGTAAAATGCTGCTAAATACTATCAGGAAGAACCACCAGGTTTTCCAGAAAGGTGGGAGTATGCTCATTTTCAAAAGAGACTGCTTATAATTTAAGCCGGTGCTTTTATCTAAAACCCTTACATCTATCTCATAATTTTTAGAAGATAAGAACGGCAGGAAGATTTGCGGATCAGCTGAGGAGAGACTCCAATTATCACTATTATTCAATCGGTATTGGTAAGCCAGCTTATGCGGATATGGGTGCGCGTTGGTGCTGAATTTTAACAATACGGTATTTTGATCATAAGGCAGCTCGATTTCCTTCTTTCCCGTGAATTCTTCAGAAGCAAACTCGTTATTATTGATGTAAATCTCCTTGATCTTCAATTGGTTCACCATAGATTTGGCATCGCTAACCGCTTTGAGATCTACGCTATAGTAACCGTCCCTGCTGCCAATCACCAGCTGGTGTTCATCTACTTTTGCACTTAATAAGGGTTGTTTAAGACCCTGCTCCTCATCAAGTAATATAAAACGTTCATCCTTAATTAGGGTCAATCCTTTTTCGGTTCCAATTATTAAGCTACCCTCATATTCTTCTAAAAATGAAATCGTATTACCCGTTATTTTAGCACGGGGAATTTTCTTTACAAGCTTAAAATCGGCGCCATCATTTACTATAAAAACATCACCAAATTCATTTGAAATAGCCAGATTTTCACCCAATGGGGATATATGCCTTAATTTCTTCTCTTTCCAGGTTCCTTGTTCTAAATAAGAGCTGAACCCCTCTTCTTCCCATACGAAAAGTCCTGAGAAAACGGACAGGAAATAGGTTTTTTGCCCTTTTTGTAAACTGTTAACGACCATGGTAGGTGTGCTGGCATCTTCTTGTAGAAAGTGATCGTATTTAAAAGCTTGCAGGTCCTTATACAATCTTACGCCACCATATGGGTGGGTTTCAATGAGATTTCCATTTCGCGTAAAATTGATTTCTTCTGAATGTAATGGCAGGTAGCGATGTAATTCCCCGTTTTCATTTATGGCAAAGATTCCAATATTGGAATTCACCCAGTACTTGTCTTGTTGGGTTTTAATGTCGTAAAACTCAATATTCGTTGCCCTGGTATTATAATCTAATTCGTAAAAGGAATCCTCATGTTTTGGCAGTGGTATTTTGGTATTCAAAACATATTTTTCCTGCCACTTTTTAAGCTGGCTTAAATTGATCTTACGCTCTTTTTGGTTTCTTTTTACCAGGATACCATCATTGAACAGTACAGCTGAACTAGATCCAGTATCGGCAAATCCAAAGACATGCTTTCCCACGGTTCTATGGAATTTTATCTGTGGATCTAATTTGATCTCGAACAAGCCGGCATCTCTTGTGCCCGCATATAATTTCTCAAAACGGGCATCATAGGCCAGGGAGATCACTTCCTTGCTGGGTATATTAAAATCTACAGACCTTGAGATAAAACGATCATCTACGATCTCATAAATTCCGCCATTTGCATCGTATATTCCCCATGCCGCCACGAAGATTTTTCCGTTTCTGGTTTTTATGTAATCCCAGATAATGGAGTGTCCCAGTTTTTTTAAAGGAATGCTTTTTTCTTCATCAAAATAATCTTGCAGACTGGTTTTACTTAAAAAGCCTTTCCTGCTGCTGTAAATACTGTCTTTTTCTAAAAAGACCGAATAGAGGTATTCCTGGTCATTAACTCTGACCATTGTCCTTTGGTTTTCCCTGTTCTCAAATTTGAATATTCCAGACCTATAGGAAACCACGTAAACCTGATCTTTGAATTCAAAAAAATCCTGAATCCGGAATAACTTGTTTTTCTCTGAAATATTGAAGGATTGAACCTCAAAGCTATTTATGTTAACGACAGAAATACCGTCACTGGTGCCCACAAACATTTCATCACCATGCGAGAATAGTTTGGTGATCTCGTTATGCACCAATCCCTTAGCTTTTG
>JBFIMP010000248.1:0-4036 GCA_041611635.1 Christiangramia sp. | reverse complement strand
GATTTTCACCTTCAAGCACCATGAAGACCTTCGCTGCAATTTCAAAGCCATCTTTTTTAATGAAATCCACCGCATTTCCATACCTGTCTAATAATGCGGAACCGGCTATTACAAGCTGTAGTTCAAGCTCAGGATGAGCCTGTATGGCAGTTAGGGCAGTTTTTATTCTGCTATAAGATGGCCGGGCTGTAATCACTACACAGATCTTTCGTTTAGGCATTAATGGGCTTTTAATGTGGGTCTAAAATAGCAAAATTGTTTGGTTTAGTAGATTTCTAAAAGGTTCCAAAAACTAAAACTGAAAAATCTTTTATTTTTTACATCTTTAATTAATTACTTTTGGTTTAAACACCTACAAATGTCAAACGGTAGTATCCCACTATTTTACTGGAGTGAAATAAAATTTATCTTTAGGGAGAAGGAAAATTATGGTGATTTACTCTCCAAATATATTGTTGAACAGATTAGTGGGAAGAAAGTAAAATTTGTGCAGCCTAAAAAGCAACCCTGGTACAGAGTTGATAAGAAAAATTTTCTCGCTATAGGTAGTATAATCCATCATGCAAGTAAAAACAGTATAGTATGGGGGAGTGGTATTATTGACCATAAGCAGCCAATAGTTAAAGCAAAATTTGAAGCAGTACGCGGGCCCAGAACCCGGCAACATCTTATAAGTCTTGGATATCAATGTCCTGAAATTTACGGGGACCCTGCAATTCTATTACCGAAGTATTACTGGCCGAAGATCAAAAAAGAATTCGAAATAGGAATAATTCCCCATTATCACGATTACGAAATGGCCACGGAATTGTTTAAGGATGTTCCAGGAGTAGTAGTAATAGATCTACTTACATTAGAGGTTGAAGAAGTGACAAATAAAATACTGGCTTGTAAAAAAACATTATCTTCCTCCTTACATGGCCTTATAGTTTCGCATGCATACGGACTCCCGAGTCTTTGGGTGGAATTTTCAGATAAGATCTTTGGAAACGGTATAAAATATCTGGATTACCTCGAATCAGTTGAATTGCCTTTATATGAGCCTGAAAAGATTTTCTGCAAGCTCCAGGTTGAAGAAATAGAAAAATTCTTCGAAAATAATCCCTCCCTGCCAGACGTAAAAAAAGTGAAAGGGCTTCAAGAAAGATTAATAAGGGTCTGTCCATTTAAATAAAATTTTCTGCAGAATTATGGGCGATCGAAATCAGAAAAAAAATAAAACTCATTATAACAAAATCTATGCTCGTTATAATATTAAGAATACTCTTCATTGGCTAAAAAACCTTGACGCTTTTCTAGATACTGCCACCACAACTGAAACCAGCTGGTTTGCTTTATATCTAAACAATTTTCGAAACAGGGTACGGGGTAAAAGGGTACTTGAAATGGGTTGTGGTGATTGTGTAAATGCTGCAATTATGGCTGGGCTTGGTGCCGAGGTCTATGCTAATGATATTGCTGCTTCAAGTGGTGAAATCGTAAAAAAGTTGAATGAGAATTACGATTTTGAGCACCCTATTCGGTTTGTGAAGGGAGATTTTTTGAAAAATGACCTGCCTGCTGAAAGTTTTGATTTTGTGATTGGAAAAGCTTTTTTGCATCACCTGGAGATCGTTATTGAGGATAAGTTTTTAAAGGAAACTTCTCGTCTTTTAAAGGCAGAGGGCGAAGCTCGATTTTTCGAACCTGCGGTGAACTCTAAAATACTTGATGAGATTCGTTGGTATATTCCGGTAAAGGGGAGACCTTCAAAATTTGACCGTCAGGCATTTCAGAAATGGAAGAAAAACGATCCTCACCCGGATCGCAGTTTTAGTTCGGCACATTTTAAGAAAGCGGGCAGAAAATATTTTAAAGAAATAGAGATAGTTCCAGTCGGTACTCTTGAACGCTTCAGTAGATTTTATAAATGGGGAGAAAAAAGGAATGCTTTTAAAAAAAAGGCTTTAAAATTAGAGGCATATTTACCGGGGTTCCTTAACAAACCTTTTACCCGGAGCCAATTAATTATTTATAGAAAACCTTCTTAGATTGCTTCACTTGATGTAACGGAAACAATTTTCTGGTAAAACTGGATATTTTGATTCGAAACGATTTCTCTGGAAAATTTTTTGATAACCAGTTCTCTAGCCGCTTTTCCCATTCTCAAAGCCAGATCCCTGTTTTCCAAAAGATCCAGAATTTTCTCTGTAAAATCTTTATGATTACTTGGATTAACTGTAAATCCTGTTTCTCCGTTTATCATCATCTCGCTTGCCCAGCCAATATTAGAAGTTACAAGGGCTTTCTCCATGGCCATAGCCTCAAGCCAGGTCATAGGTAAGGCTTCGGCGAAACTGGGTAGAACGATCACCCCGGCCATGGAGATCTGGGACCTAACCTCTTCATATGGTAAATTACCCGTCCATAATATTTTTTCTTTGGCTTCTTCGGTCAGAATTTCCTCGAAAAGGGCTCTGGTAGATCTTTTGGTTTGAATGTCTATAACATCACGACCAACCATGATCAAGCGTGTGTCTGGCTTGCGTTTATTTACCAGGTTAAAAGTATGAGCTAACTCCAGTACTCCTTTTTTTCTGATAATACTCCCAAAATACATAATAGTATTAGGTGCTGGTTCATCCCCGGACGGTCTAAAAGTTTCAATATCTACTAAATTTGGAATCACCCTGATCTCCTTTTTTATTTGAAAAATCTCCCGGGTTTTACTAGCCGTAAATTCGCTAACTGAGAGTAAATGATCTGCTGCCTTTATAGCCAGTTTTTCTAACCAGAAGTTCTTTTTCTTCTGTGCCCGACCTTCCAGTCTGCAGAAATAGGAATCGCTTCCGTGCATTTTTATCACTAATGGACATTTAAATTTCATAAAGGCAGTGGCTCCGGTCCAATCCGAGGCTTCCAGGGCAAGGATGCTTTCTTCCTCAATTTCCTGGTTAATATAAGACTCCATATATTTTCGGTAGCGGTACCAGCCAAAGAAATCGTATCGCTGTTGTTTGATAAAATGTAGGTTAATACCGTCCTCTTCTAAGATGAGGTCTTCCTGTTGACCAAAGACAAAAATCGTAATCCGAATGTTTCTCTTTACTAGGGACTCTGCCAGGTTCTTTATGCTCGTACCCAGGCCACCCGAAGGGGTGGAGACAGGGTGCGGATATTCGGGAGTAAGAAAGGCGAGATGCATAAGGTGTTTATTAAACATTCATTGTGGCCTGGCAATGAAAATTGTTTTTTTTGTTCTTATTATTCAAATATAGTTAAGCTTCTTTCTAAGTTTACGGCTCCCAAGCTCAATCCCTTTTCTGATCAGCCATGTGTTAGATTTCCGGTTTATAGGATCAAAGTTTTTTGTTTTTGGTTGGTCATCCCATATCTTATTACCTCCAACCTCTTCATAAAAACTTGAGTTAATCACTCTTATTTCATCAATTTCCTTTTTAATTTGTTCCAGGCTTTTACTGGAATGAAACATATGTTTTAACTCACTTAGGAGTTGAACATTTTTCTCTACAAGGTCTTCATAGCGAATAATTTGGAAATTGCTTAGATCTGGCAGCTCCTTTAAGACCTTTTGGCTTAATTTTTTGCTGTAATACCATGGATAAAGGCCTGTCTTATTCCCCGCCTTTTTTAGCTGATTTTTTAGCGAGGTTTTTTTCAGGCTCATTCCTTTTATCAGGGAATTAAAGACATTTCTGGGATCCCTAATCAGGATCAAATGAATATCGTTGGGGAAAGTTCTTTTTAATTCCTCAACTCCAATAATACTGGTGTCCTTGATCATCACATATGATCTGTCCGATTCCCTTAATATATTTTTTCTTAGATCTTCTATGAAAAGCCTGTTGATAAAATCTATTGCATGATTATGTAAGTGCAATTGATGCTGAATTCTGTAATATGATGCCAAAACTCGTGATAATCGAGTCTCGCTATGAGGATGAGATAAAACCTGATGATTGGAAAAAACCTTAATAGCCTGGGAAGAAAAATTATGCCCGGTTCTTGGGAGGTAAGAATTTAAAAAAATGATCTT
>JBFIMP010000247.1:0-4036 GCA_041611635.1 Christiangramia sp. | reverse complement strand
TTTTCTTTTAGATCATGATTTTCTATATCATCACTGATCTTTAATACGATTTTATGGCCGCGGTTTTCAGCAATCTCCTCGATGGTCTTTCCCATTCTTCCGTAACCTAAAAGAGCGATATTCATATTAGAATCTGTAATTAAGTGTAAGTGCGTAATTTGTTTTTCCAGTTAATGCATCGAAATCAAGGCCTGGTTTTACCGAGAGGTCTTCATCAACATTAAACTGTCTTAGATGTGCCTCTACGTTGGCATCGATAATATTTAATACGTAGACTCCAACTGTTACCAAAATGGAGATCTCTTTGTTTTTTTGATAGAATTCCTGGGCTCTTATTAAACCATTTGTAGAAATCCTTTGTACTCCATTAACGGTAAATTCATCTTTTCTTCCGGCAAGCCTGTCTTTGTAGGCATTGCGATAACTATCATATTCCTTGTCATTTTTCAGGTAGAAATAGACGCCTGTACCTATCCCAGCATAAGCTATGGGGATCTTCCAGTAACTGCCATTGTAAGCCTGTCCCAATCCGGGCAGAACTGCTGAATAAAACGCTGCTTTGGCGGGAGCAAGGGCATTATAAGGTTCATAGTCTTTTTCCCTCTGTTCTCTTTTCAGCTCTTTTCCTGATTTCTTTTCTGAAGTCACCAACAGGGAATCCTGCTGAGCGGTTGCCATAGATGCGATCAGTAGAAAAAAGAACAGGAAAAATTTAGGATTAATCTTCACCCCGGATTAATTTTTTGATCCTTTCGAAATCTGCTTCCGAAGAAAATGGTATAGTTAATTTTCCACTACCTTTTTTTGTGACCTTCACATCTACTTTAGTACCAAGGTATTCTGTGAATTCCTTGATCCCTTTTTTATAGGTTTTTGGAACGTTAACTTTTTTCGCTGCTGTAGATGGCTTTCCATCAGTATTCAGCTCACGAACCAGTTGCTCTGTTTCCCTAACCGATAGTGATTTCTGGATGATCTTTTCATAGATTTCCAGTTGCTTCTGGGGATCATCAATATTAATAAGCGCTCTGCCGTGTCCCATGCTCAGAAAACCGTCACGCATTCCGGTTTGAATAATCGGGTCGAGTTTTAAAAGTCTTAAATAATTGGCGATCGTAGAACGGTTTTTACCTATGCGTTCGCTCAATTGTTCCTGGGTTAACTGTATCTCGTCTATCAATCTCTGGTAAGAAAGGGAGATCTCAATAGGATCCAGGTCCTGTCTTTGAATATTCTCTACAAGCGCCATTTCCAGAGATTCCTGGTCATTGGCGATTCTTATGTAAGCCGGGACTGTATCCAGACCAACAAGTTTAGATGCCCTGTATCTTCGCTCTCCAGAAACCAGTTGATATTTATCAAAGTCCAGTTTTCTCACCGTGATAGGCTGAATAACACCTAGTTCACGAATGGAGGAAGCAAGTTCTTTAAGGGATTCCTCGTTAAAGCTGGTTCTTGGCTGAAATGGGTTTACTTCTATAGAAGACAATTCCAGTTCAACAATATGGCCAACCAGTTTGTCGGCATTTTTATCCTCTGCAGATTTTATATCATTATCCGGATCTTTCAGTAGGGCTGAAAGTCCTCTTCCCAAAGCTTGTTTTTTGGTAGCCTTCGCCATTTGTTCTAATTTTTCTTGATAATTTCATGTGCCAGGCTTAAATAATTACTGGCTCCTTTGCTTGAAGCATCATAGTTTATGATACTTTCTCCATAACTGGGCGCTTCACTTAAACGTACATTTCGTTGAATGATTGTTTCAAAGACCATTTCGTCAAAATGTTTCTTTACTTCTTCCACAACCTGGTTAGAAAGTCTCAATCTCGAATCATACATGGTTAATAGCAGACCTTCGATATCCAGTTTATTATTATGGATCTTTTGTACACTTTTGATGGTGTTTAATAGTTTACCCAAACCTTCCAGCGCGAAATATTCACATTGGATTGGGATTATTACAGAATCTGAAGCGGTAAGCGCATTCAGCGTTAATAATCCCAGGGAAGGAGCACAGTCTATCAATATAAAATCATATTTATCTCTTAAAGGCTCTATGGCTTTTTTAAGCATAGACTCCCTGTTCTCCTGGTCTACCAGTTCAATTTCTATGGCCACAAGATCTATGTGTGCCGGGATGATATCCAAATTTGGTGAGCTGGTTTGCAGGATCGCCTCTTCAGCTTTTATGGAATGTTCCAGTAACTGGTAAGTACCCTTTTCAACCTCTTCCACGTCTATTCCTAGACCCGAGGTAGCGTTAGCCTGAGGATCGGCGTCAATCAATAATATCTTTTTTTCCAGAACCCCAAGCGAAGCGGCAAGGTTCACAGATGTTGTGGTTTTACCCACGCCTCCCTTTTGGTTGGCAATAGCAATGATTTTACCCATTAAAAATGTATGATTTTTGAAAGGTAAAAATACAATTTATTATAGGTTTAGAAAATGAAATTGTTAACAGCTTCTAAAGAAAAACCGGTATTTCCGTAGTTATATGGAATTACCGGTTTTAAAGATTGTTCATAAAAAATATAAACCTGTCTTTTAGTTTGCTGATTCTTCAGTTTCAGGCATTAGAACTCCTAAAAGATAATTGTCATTCAGGTATTTTTCGGCCATTTTCTGCAGGTCGTCAGCTTCAAGCTCTTCAACCATATCGTTGTAATCCTTGATCTCAGAAAGGTCGTAATTCTCGCTATCAGCTTTTTCCAGCTGATCTATCCAGAATTTGTTTTCCTTAAGCTTTTCTTTACGTTGTAGTTTAAAGGTTTCCTTAACCTTGGCAAGATCTTCTTCGGTTGGGCCGTTTTCTCTGATCTTTTCCACTTCAGCTAAAGCCGCCTCGGTAAGCTTCTCTACATTTTCAGGACCACATGGGAAACCTATGGAGAAGTTATAGCTTTCGTAAGGGATCTTGGACATATTTCCGCGAGCGCCTACACCATAAACTCCGCCTTCTTCTTCACGTAATTCTTCAACCAGTTTAATGGTCAAAACCTCACCCAAAGCAGTTAACGCAAGATCATCTTCTTCGTCATATTCAGTTTCCCCATTCCAGATGATGCTTACACGGCTTTTTGGGTCTGTACCTTTGTATATCGTTTTTTCTCTGTAAGAATCTGTCTTTTCACGGAAAGCTGGTTCCTTATAATCTTCTTCAGAATCAACCGATGGCAAGCTGGCAATATATTTAGCAGAGAAATCCTTTAATTTCTCTTCATCGATGTTTCCTACAAAGTAGAAGGTGAAATCTGAAGCATCGCTAAATCTTTCCTGGTACTTTTCATAGGCCAGGTCATAATCCATTTCGTCGAACTTCTCTGGAGTAGGGAAGCCTACATATCTTGGATTGCCTTCATTTCTGAATTTACCAAGTTCATTCTGAAAATAGAAATTAGGATTAGACATCAGGTTGCCTAAGAAGTTCTTTTGCTTGGTTGCGAAAGAATTATAAGCTTCTTCATCTTTATTTAAGTCTGTAAAATAAAGGTGTATCATCTGCATCATGGTCTCAAAATCCTTCGGGGTAGTGCTACCATTGAAACCTTCAGAATAAGTACCGATACCAGGTCTTACATTTACGATTTTACCGCTCATCATTTTGTTGAGCTCATTCTTATCCAGACCTCCAACTCCAGCTTCGGTTAACCCACCATTGGCAAATACGGTAGACTGAAATTCCTCATCTGAATAAAGAGAAGTACCTCCTTTGCTATAAGCTGAAAACAGGATCTCATCATTTTTGAAATCTGTCTTTTTGTAAACCACTTTTGCACCGTTGCTAAGTATAAGGGTGTTAAAACCAAGCTCTTCGTTGGTCTTTACTTCCTTGATGCTTCCGGCAGCAGGCATTTCGGTGATCAGGTTTTCACGAACATCTTCATAAGAATATTCGGCGATCTCTGAATTTTCCACTTCTTTTAATACCGCTAATACTTCTTCTTCGGTTATTTTTTTGATCGATTCTTTGGCAGGACCGGTTAGTACGATAACCCTGTTCTCATCATGGATAAAATCATTGATAAGCGCGTTGATGTTG
>JBFIMP010000246.1:0-4055 GCA_041611635.1 Christiangramia sp. | reverse complement strand
TTAATTAGTTAAAGGGTTAAAGATATAAATTATTTTTAATAAAACACTTAGCAGAGAGGAAGGGATTCGAACCCTCGATACGCTTGTGACGTATACACACTTTCCAGGCGTGCGCCTTCGACCACTCGGCCACCTCTCTGTGTTTTGTTTAGGGGCGGCAAATAACAAAAAAAAAACTAGCCCGTCAAGTACATCCCGTTAATTTTAGGACATTTCCCCTCTTAATGAAGTTTCATAGATCGTCTTGAACACTTTAGGAGATAAATCTTTCCCCAATAAGTACATCAATTTCGAAATGGCAGCCTCTGTTGTAATGTCCTTTCCAGATACTACACCTACCTTTTTTAAGCCAACACTCGTTTCATATTGGCCCATGGTAACGCTACCTCCAATGCACTGAGTTACATTCACTACCCTTAATCCATTCTGTATCTTATTTTTCAATATATTCAGGAACCAGGGTGCATTAGGCGCATTTCCGCTGCCATAGGTTTCGAGGATTACACCTTTGAGGTTTTCCTTAGAAAGAATATGCTCCACAGTACTTTCTGTTATACCAGGAAACATCTTCAAAACAAGCACCTCATTATCAAACCCAGTATGTAATTTAGTCTTTTGTTTTCTGTTTGGCTTCCATAAAGACTTATTATTTACAGATAAATACACACCAGACTCCGCCAAAGCCGGATGATTCATAGATGCAAATGCCTGAAAATGCTCGGCATTTACCTTGGTAGTTCTATTGGCCCGGTAGAGTTTATATTCAAAATATAAACCTACTTCAGTAATTACAGGTCTGCCGTTCTTTTGAAGTCCGGCGATCTGTATACTGGTGATTAAATTTTCCTTGGCATCTGTTCTAAGATCTCCAATTGGCAATTGCGAACCCGTAAAAATTATAGGCTTGGTGAGATTTTCAAACATAAAGCTCAGGGCAGATGCCGTGTAAGACATTGTATCACTCCCATGTAAGACCACAAATCCGTCATAAACATCATAATGATCGTTTATGGTTTTAGCGATAAGCTCCCAATAGGCGGGATTCATATTAGAAGAATCTATAGGATGCTCGAAACTCAAAGTTTCTATTTCATGTTCCAGAATCTTTAGTTCCGGAATATTCTGCAAAAGCTCATCGAAATTGAAAGCTTTTAATGCTCCGGAATCGTAATCTTTGATCATACCAATAGTCCCACCGGTATAGATAAGCAGTATTCTGGAGTTATTCTTCATTCAAAGACATTTTATTGATCACAGGATTCGCATACATTAATAAGAAGCTGTTCAGAGCCAAAGGATTTTTCACATCTACCCTTCTGGCTATACGTCGATCAAATTGTCTTTTTTCCTTTTCAGTATAATAATCTTCGAACCTGGTATCATTCTTTAAAAGATCATAAGCGATATAGTTGGCTGGCCAAAGTTTATAATTTCTATAAATAGCATTATCTATAAGAGTAGCAACTTCCTTGAGTTGCTCATTAATAGAAAGATCTTTTGCTCTAATAGCATCAAAATCTTCTGAGGTGAGCACCTGCCCTGCATTTATCTGGATTCGACCTTTCTGGCCCATCGCGCCCTGCATGATACTATTAAAATCCTCGTTTGCTGTTTTCTTGTATTCCTCTTTCATCCTCTTCGCGAGAACTTCAGGCATCTTCAGCATATCTGTGGGGTCCAGCTCATAAGAAATGGCTACCGGCACTATTTTAAGCTTGGCAAAATAATCGAGAATATCCAGATTTCCCTTGGCCATCCCAAGCATCTTCAATACTCCCTGCTGGGTGAAGTCATTGCCATCCTTGGTTCTTCCTTCTCTTTGAGCCATCCATACCGAACGCTGTTCTTCCAGCAGGAGAGTCCTGATATATTCTGAAAGCTTCATCGAACTTTTCAGCATTTCCCGCGGACTCTGGTTACGAAGTACCAGAAAATTTCGGTTCAATTTAGACAAAGCCATTAAAAATGGTTTCTGCACCAAATTATCACCAATCGCCGACGCTGTCATTACCAGATCATGGTTGTAAAGATTGTAATTGATAAGGGAAGTATCCAGGATGATATCCCGGTGATTGGAAATATAAAAATAGGACTCTGAAGGATCCAGTTCATCAAAGCCATTATCACTTAAACCTTCGCTGGTTTTTTCCAGTACCTTTTCAACACTCAGGTAGATCACCTTGCTTTGAAAATCCTCGATGGAATGACATTCCTCTATAATGGCCTGAATATCGCTGAACTCCAGTTCAGGAAAAGTGAACTGCAGCAAGGCTTTTACCATAGGATGATTCACATACTCCTTCAAGGCTGCATTAACCTCTTCATCCTTATAAAATCTTATATCTTCAAAATTTCGCACCTATTCCAAAATTATTTTGACAAATGAACAAAAAATCTCTTTAACAGCTTTAAATTCCGAAGACTTCCTTTGAGTTTTTTGTAGTTATACCAGCCACTTCTTCAATTGGTAAGTCATACAATGCGGCCAGCTTTTCGGCAACTTTTAGAATATACACAGGATCATTCCTTTTCCCGCGAAACGGCGCTGGCGCAAGGTAAGGCGAGTCGGTTTCCAGTACTATTTCCTCTAAAGGAACCTGGTTGATGAATTTATCTACTCCTCCATTCTTGAAGGTGACCACTCCACCGATTCCCAGTTTCATATTATATGACAAAGCCTGTTTTGCCTGTTCCAGGTTACCAGTAAAACAATGGAAAATCCCGAATAGCTTATCGTCCTGCACTTCATCCAGAACCTCGAAGATTTCATCAAAGGCATCACGACAATGGATCACTATAGGTAAATTCCTGTCTTTTGCCATCTGGATCTGTCTCTTAAAAGCCTGTTTCTGAATTTCAAGAGTAGATTTATCCCAGTAAAGATCGATCCCGATCTCACCAACGGCGTAGAATTTTCTTTCATCCAGCTCTCCCTCCACATGTTTGAGCTCTTCCTCAAAATTTTCTTTTACATGAGTAGGATGAAGTCCCATCATTAAAAAGACATTATCTGGAAAGGCCTTTTCCAATTCATACATGCTCTGTGTTGTTTCAGAGTCTATGGCTGGAATAAAAAATCTTTTGATATTATTATTTATAGCTTTTTGAATGGCTTCCTGGCGATCCCCATCAAATGCATCGCTATATAAATGAGTATGCGTATCTGTAATTATCATAGCTGCAAAAGTAATAGAAGATAGCAGAATGATAAAACAGATTCAATTAAATACAAAGACACACCTCCCGATATACTCAGGAATTAAAAATTTTCATAGAGGTCTAACTAGCCAATGGTTGCGGTTATGGTACCACCACTAACATTAGTAGAGTATACTCGCAGGTTTCTCGTAGAACCAGAAGTTCCCTGAGGACCTCTTATAACATCTCCATCATTTTCGTATCTGGCAAAATGCAACTGGCATTCAATATACCCCTCATCTTCTACCCAGACCAATTGACCACCCTGATGCGGACAAATAGCTTCTGTAGCAACAAAATCGGCCGAAGTGTTCCCTGCTCCTATACGGAAGAACAAAACTCCGCTACTGGTTACCTGGTCACCAACATCTGCCATGCTGGAAAGACTCACCGAAACTGTATTGGGTCCTCCACCATTGCCCGGAGGATTAGTAGTTACACCACCATCATCGCTAGAACTACATGCCGATAATGCACATGCCCCCGAACAGGCTAGCAAGACTCCTTTAACCAAAAACTCACCTCTTTTCATAATTACGACTTTATATTAAACCAAAATTCAGTTACTTATTTTCTTAGGACCCAGATTGAAATTTCTCGATATCATGAATCCAAACCTTACTCCACCATCAGACCAGCTCTTTGTGGTATTCTGTATAAGATTATTAGCTATAATGGCCTGTGAGTTCTGGAAGTTTAAAGCAAAAACGTGACCACCGGTCTCTATTTCCACGCCAACTCCAAACGGATTGTAATAGTCTGTTTGCAGATCATCTGGCCTGCTTAATCCGTTTACTATGGTATAATCTGCTATGATAGAAATTCTTTTAAAGATTTTCACCCTTGCTCCAAAACCT
>JBFIMP010000245.1:0-4068 GCA_041611635.1 Christiangramia sp. | reverse complement strand
TAGCAACGGGGCTCACCTCTTCCCATCCCGAACAGAGTAGTTAAGCCCGTTAGCGCAGATGGTACTGCTTTTTTGTGGGAGAGTATGTCGCCGCCTTCTTCTTGAAAACCCCTTCAGATCTCTGAAGGGGTTTTTTTATGCCCAAAATTTAAGGTTCCAATCAATTCTGCTTCTAATAGCCGTACATCTTCCGGCGATAAGAATCTACCAAGGATTAATCCCGTTTATATTCTTTATAAATATCGGCTATATAGAAATATTATTTTCTCTGATTAAATTAATTCCCCTCATGCCAGTATAAAGTTTTTGATATTCACGATGTAATCGGTATAGTTTGATTGGCAAGTATCAGGCTTGTTAATTTTTCTAGGGTTCAAGCCAGCGTGAAATTCTTAAATGGATCACTGAATATAATTAAACGGAACTAATACACTTTATAATCAATCAGTCATCCATAGAAAAAGGGTTAGGTTGTGGTCTATCAGCAATTTTGAGTAATAATTCTACATTCCAGCCTTAACTTATGTCCTTTTTAGTCAGATTATCCTATAAAAATGTATTTCAACGGGTCTAAAAGCCTTAGTGGTTAGTGTCTTAAAGTAGATTCGTAAGAAAAAAGCCATAATTTTTCAAATGTTTAGAAATAATGGCCTGGATCTTGCGTTTTATAATTCCATTAGACAGAATTTCCTGTCTATTAGATTTGGAATGACCAATCTAATTTGAATTTAAAATTAACACAAAAATTAAATTAAGTATGCTAATTAAAAATCTAAGCAAACTAGGTCTGTTATTAGGATTAATTCTGTTCGTTTCCTGTTCAGAAGATGACTCTGTGAACAATCCTCAAAATGGTGAAAATTCTACTGCAGTTTATATAACAGACGCGCCTGTAGATCAGGCCAACGTAGAAGCAGTTTTTATCACTGTTTCAGAGGTAAGAGTGAATGGTAAGGCTATTGAAGGTTTTAATAAGACCACCATACAGCTAAGCAGCCTTACCAAGGGACGTACTGAGCTTTTAGGTAATCTAAACCTGGAATCTGGTACAACTTCAAATATAAGTCTTTTATTAGCCGAGACAGATGCTGCTGGTAATGGACCTGGAAATTATGTAGTTCTTGATGGTGGTGTTAAACAGCAATTAGCTGCGGCCACTGAAATTAACATTAAAGACCAGGTAGAGATCGTTGATGACACCCGTAATGAAATCGTAATAGATTTCGATTTGCGTAAAACCGTAAAACAGGAAGGTGACAATTTCTCATTTGTTTCTAGAGCGCAGTTGGAAAACAGTCTTAGAGCGGTTAATAATTTTAATGCTGGAACAGTAAAGGGTAATGTAGATAATACCTCCGACGCAAATGCTGAAGTGGTAGTTGCCTATGCTTATAAAAAAGGTACCTATAGCAATTCAGAAAGTAATGCCAATGGTGAAGGTATCAATTTTTCAAATGCGGTGAGCAGCTCTGTAGTGAGCAGATCTAACGGAGAATTTGAAATTCATTTCCTGGAAGAAGGTGATTATGAATTACATTTTGCATCTTACTCAGATAACGATCAGGATGGTAAACTGGAATTTTCTGGTATGGTAGAGGCTAATGCAATAAGCAGCCTTGACCTGAGCGGATTTAGAGTAGAATCTAATTCAGAAGTGAATATTCAGATCTCATTTAAAGGTCTTCTAGGTTTGTAATAAAGAAGAGGAAGAGTCTGAACAAAATTAAAAGCCCCTTGCTAGCTGCAAGGGGCTTTATTATTATGGTGTAGGGAGATCTCCTTCACCCTTTATAGGTAGTTTAGAAGACCCCATTAAGAATCTATCTACATGATGAGCAGCCTCTCTACCTTCAGATATAGCCCAGACTATAAGTGATTGTCCTCTTCTCATGTCACCGGCAACAAATATATTTCTCACATTGGTGCTATAGTCTTTCTTACCCCTAATATTAGTTCTCTCGTCTAGTTCAAGGCCCAGCTTTTCACTTAAGGTCTTTTCTGGACCTGTAAATCCAAGTGATAATAAAGCAAGATCACAAGGCCATTCTTTTTCTGTTTCGGGAACTTCTTTTAATTCCGGGCGCTGTCCAGGTTTTTTTATCCATTCAACCTGAACCGTTTTAAGACCTTTTAATTTTCCTTCAGAATCCTTTACAAATTCTTTCGTCTGTATACTCCAATTCCTTTCTACGCCTTCTTCATGTGAAGAACTTGTCTTTAGGGTAAAAGGCCAGTACGGCCAGGGATTTTCTGAAGATCTCTTTTCTGGAGGTAAAGGCATGATCTCAAAATTAGTTACAGATTTTGCTCCATGACGATTTGAAGTACCCACACAGTCTGAGCCGGTATCTCCACCTCCAATCACGATCACGTCTTTTCCTTTTGCACTTAATCTTTCTTCCACTTCATGAAGACCATCCACAGCCTCATTATTATGCTTCAAGAACTCCATGGCCTGTACCACACCCTCGGCATCAGAACCTGGGATTGGTAATTTTCTTTTTTCAGTAGCACCGCCGCATAGTACGATAGCATCGAAATTTTTAATTTCCTCTACAGAATAGTTCTTACCAACTTCGGTGTGGGTTTTAAATTCAATTCCTTCAGCTTTCATTATATCTAAACGACGATCTATAACTTTTTTTTCCATCTTGAAGTCTGGAATTCCGTAACGAAGTAATCCGCCTATCTTGGCGTCCCGTTCAAAAACCGTAACCTGATGGCCGGCGCGATTTAATTGTTGCGCAGCAGCTAATCCTGCAGGCCCCGAACCAATTACCGCGACTTTTTTATCGGTTCTGTGTGCGGGCGGTTCAGGCTTTATCCAGCCTTCTTTAAAGCCTCGCTCCACAATATACTTCTCGATCATTTCGATGGCAACAGGAGGCTCTATAATGCCTAATACACAGGCCGACTCACATGGCGCCGGACACAATCTTCCCGTAAACTCCGGAAAATTATTGGTCGCGTGCAGGATCTTTAATGCCTTCTGCCACTCATTTCTGTAAACTGCGTCATTGAAATCCGGGATTAAATTTCCCAGGGGACAACCGCTATGGCAAAACGGAATCCCGCAATCCATACATCTTCCACCTTGTTTTTTCAATTCTTCAGTTGGAAGTTCCTTGTGAAATTCTTTATAGTTCTTTACCCTTTCCTCGGGTTTTATATCTTCTTCCTGAATACGGTCGTATTCTAAAAATCCTCGTAATTCACCCATTCTTATACTGTTTTAAGATCTACCTCTTCTTCTTTTCGTTTTTCTTCTTCTTCAAGTTTCTGTAACGCCTTTTTATATTCGGTAGGCATCACCTTAATAAAGCCTTTGGAGGCTTTTTCCCAATCATTTAGAATAGCTTTGGCTACTTCGCTTTCGGTATATTGATAATGGTTAACGATGAGTTCTTCCAGTTCCTGCAGGTTTTCTTTTGAAGGAGCTTCGAGTTCTATCATTTCCATATTGAAATTGTTCCTGTCCAGTTCATTATCCGGATCAAAGATATAGGCAATTCCACCACTCATTCCTGCGGCGAAATTCCGGCCTATCTTACCGAGGATTACGGCCACTCCTCCGGTCATATATTCACAACCATGATCTCCAATACCTTCGATAACCGCTTTCGCTCCTGAATTCCTTACGCAGAAACGTTCACCTCCAATTCCATTAATATAAGCTTCACCTCTTACAGCTCCGTATAATGCGACGTTACCTATGATGATATTTTCATTGGATTTGAAAGTCGCTTTTTTCGGTTTCCTGATAGATAGAACCGCTCCCGAAAGTCCTTTTCCGAAGTAATCATTAGAATTACCTTCGATATTAAGGTTCAGGCCTTTTGCGGCAAAAGCGCCAAAGCTCTGACCTGCTGAACCATGGAAGTTCAGGGTTAATGTATTCTTAGGTAAGCCAACTGAACCATGAATTTTAGAAATTTCATTACTAATGATCGCGCCCGTGGTTCTGTTCGTGTTACTTATAGGATAGCTCAGTGTAACCGGCTCTTTCCTGTAGATTGCTGGGTGTGCCTGTCTCAATATCTCAAAATCCAGAACTCCTTCAATATTATG
>JBFIMP010000244.1:0-4105 GCA_041611635.1 Christiangramia sp. | reverse complement strand
TTTTTTTTTGCCTATGAAAAAAAATATTTCCGTAATTCTATTGAGTATATTGATAACAGCCTGCTCTAAAGAAAAATCTAGTGAATTTGTCGTAGAGAAACCGGTGGTGGAGTTTGAGATTATTGACATCTCAGAACCTAATGAGAAAGCTGGAGAAATATCGGTATACAAACCGGAATCAATGCAGGAAGGTTATGTGTTGGTTAATGATGCCAGTGGGAACAGGGTGTATTTAATGGATAAATCGGAATCTAATATTTTAAAAGAGTGGCATGTTCCGGTAGGTATTGGAAATGATGCTGTATTGCTTGAGAATGGTAATTTGCTGGTGGCACTTCTGGATGAGGATCCTGCATTTCAGTTTGGTGGATATGGTGGCAGAATTGCAATTATTGATCCTTCTGGTAGAATTCTTTGGGATTTTGAATATTCAGATCAGGATAATCTTTCGCATCATGACCTGGAAATGTTACCGAATGGAAATATCATTTTCTTGGCATGGGAAAGAAAAACTGGTAATGAACTAAATGAGATTGGGTATACCGGAGGAGATGAAGAATTGTTTATTGAAAAGATTCTGGAAATTAACCCTTCCAATGATCAGATTGTGTGGGAATGGAGTTCTTGGGATCATTTAATTCAGGATCAGGTTCAAAATCTTAATTCTTTTGGACCTGTAAATTCCAATCCACATAAAATAGATGTCAATTATAAAGACCATCTTAAGGAAGGTAGTTATAATGGAGATATTATGCATGCAAATGCTATCGAGTATGATGAAGAAAAGGATCTTATTTATTTAAGTGTAAATTTCTTTAGTGAAGTTTGGGTGATAGATCACAGCACAACCACTGAAGAAGCTCGAACCGATAATGGCGGTAATTATAACAGGGGTGGAAATCTGGTTTATAGATTCGGAAATCCAGAAGCTTATAAAAACCAAGAAGGGAATAGAATTTTTTACCATAATCACAATCCTACTTTGGTAGCTGAATCTAATAATATTCTCGTTTTTTCCAACGGGATTCCTGCGAATGATCCCCATTCTAAGGTATATGAATTAGCGCTGCCAGATATTATGAATATTATTGAAAATAAAGATAATGAACCCGAGATCATCTGGAATTACGAACATGAAGATCTTTTCTCGGCCAAGGTTTCCGGCGCTCATAGACTGCCAAATGGAAATACCTTAATCACCGAAGGGACTTCGGGATATTGGGAGGTGACTAATGATAAAGAAATTGTTTGGCGTTTTGAGGGTGAAGGTTTTTATTGGAGAGGCTATCATTATGATTTGGAAAGTTTGGCCATTCAGAATTTAGATTTATAGTTAGAAGATTTAAATATAATAAAGCCACCCACCTGGGTGGCTTTGTTTTTTGAAAGTGGCTATGGCATTAGCTTAAATATTCTATTTTTGTGAAGAATTAAATCCTGTATGAAAAAATTACTTTTAGTATGTATTCTGCTTAGCTCGAGTTATTGCTTTAGTCAGGAACCAAAAAAACTTTCCGGAAGACCGCCGGTAGAGGATGATGTTCAAAGAAACAGACAGAATGATACTAATAGTTTCAAAAAGAGTAAAAAGGATAGTCTTCCTTCCATAGAACTTTATAAAATCATTTCCATAGAAAGGGATACTACCCATCTAGATACCAGTCTTACCATATTGGATGATTATAGGTTTAATTATCTAAGAAAAGATAATTTCGAGTTACTTCCATTTTCAAATACTGGTCAAACTTATAATAGTTTGAGCCTGAGAAAAGATTATATTTTAGCTTTTCCTGAGTTTGGTGCGAGAGCCAGGCATTTTAATTTCTTTGAGGTTGAGGATGTAGATTACTACCACGTGCCTACTCCCTGGACCGAACTTTACTTTAAAACTGTTCCTGAACAGGGGCAGCAGCTGGATGCGTTTTTTACAATTAATACTTCTAAGAATTTCAATATGTTCGTGGCCTATAAAGGAGTGCGGGCATTAGGTAAATATCAGCATATACTCACCAGCTCCGGGAATCTTCGCATGGGGTTCAGTTATGATTCTAATAATGAAAGATATCGTGTCAAGGCTCACTTCGTATCCCAGGACCTGTTGAATCAGGAAAATGGTGGGTTAACAGATCAGGCTTTGCAGCAATATATAGATAAGGAGCCGGAATTTGATGACAGGTCTGTACTTCAGGTCAATTTTGAAGATGCCGAAAGTATACTGTATGGAAAAAGATTCTTTGTAGATCATCAATATGAACTTACCAATCCTGCAGATTCTACAAATAATCTTAGCATTGCCCATACTTTTGATTTTAGCTATAAGAAATTTCAATTTGATCAGGAAAGAGCTGAAAATGGAATTTTCGGAGAATCATTCGAGACTACCAATCTTAGGGATGAAACCAGGTTGGAGGTCCTTTTTAATGAGGCAGCCGTAAATTACAATAATCGTCTATTGGGAGAACTTTCTTTTAAGGCTGGTCATACTAGTTATGATTATGGTTATAATTCTGTGTACATCCGTCCCGGCGATACCATCGGGAATAGATTAAGCGGAAATCTGCTGCACGTTGGAGCGTCTTATAAAAAACAATATGGTGGATTTGAAGTGGAAGCTGAAGGAAGACTGAATCTTGCCGATGAATTTTCGGGAAACTTTTTAAAAGCAACTGCTTCTTACGAATTCGATAAAGAGAATAGTATTCTTTTCGGGTTTAATCAGAATAGCGCTGCACCTAATTTCAATTTCCTGCTTCATCAAAGTAATTATGTGAATTATAACTGGCAGAATAATTTTGATAACGAAATATCTCAGCGGCTATTTGCCGATTTCTCTTCTAAAAAACTTCTGGATATACATGCAAGTCTGTCTCAAATAGAAAATTATTCCTATTTCGGGTTGAATGACGAGGGTTTTGTGAAGCCACTGCAGGCTGGGGAGCAGGTAAGGTATTTAAAGTTGAGAGCAGAGAAGGAGTTCGACCTAGGATTGTTTGGTTCATATAATACTATAATGTATCAGAACGTGCTGGAGGGGACAGGAGTTTTAAATCTTCCTGAATTTACCACGCGTAATTCTATATACTATAAGGACTATTGGTTTGATCAGGCTCTTTATTTGCAAACCGGGTTTACTTTTAAATATTTTACCAAATATAATATGGATGGCTATGATCCTATTTTGGCTGAATTCTATACTCAGAATTCCCAGGAACTTGGTGGATTCCCTGTTGTAGACTTCTTTTTTAATGCTAAAGTAGATAAGGCGAGGATCTTTTTAACGCTACAGCATGTGAATGATCTTATAGACGGGAATAATAATTTCTCTGCACCAGGCTATCCATACACCGATTTTTTGGTCCGTTTTGGGCTGGTTTGGGATCTTTTTCTGTAAATATCTTAGATTTCCATTGCTGAATTCTTTCCCTTATAAGGTTTCACTGATGTTTCTTGAATCTTTCCTTAAATATCGTTGCTGTATTCGGTGTTTTTTCACTGAAAATATTGAATTAACATAAAAGTAACTAAAGTTCAAGAAAGCTATTGTGTAATTAAAATTCAGCTGTATATTTGCAGCCGCTTTGAGAGCAAGGCGTATGTTCACTGAAAGTACTGATGATGGGGGATAGCGAGTAGATCGGCCTTCAAGAATTAATTAAAAAAAAGTTTATTTTTTATTTGGTTTGAGAAGAAAAGTCGTTTTATATTTGCACCCGCTTTGAGAGTAAGCGATGTTCCTGGAGGTTGTAAAGAAGGTATCGAATTGATGCTGAAAGCTTTAAAAGAAACTAAAAATTTTATTAAAAAAGTTTTGGTTGGTAAATAAAAAGCGTTGTATATTTGCACCCGCTTTGAGACAGAGCAAACGTTCACAAAAACATATTGAAATTAAGAGAAACCGCCGGGTGGGGCGAGATGAAGAGGTTCGATTCCTTGGGTTTTAACAAGACAGATTGGGAGACCGATCGAGTTCATTGAAATATTGAATTGACAAGGATTTTATTTAGCGATAGATAAAATCAAGTGTATAAGAATTAAGACTAGAAAAAGTCATACTGAGCAATTTCTTTAGTAGTTGTTGAATATATTTAAGATTTAACGATGAAGA
>JBFIMP010000243.1:0-4107 GCA_041611635.1 Christiangramia sp. | reverse complement strand
GCCGCTTAAACCTACTTTAAGCCGGCATTGATTGTGTTATATCCACATATAATATTTACTAACTAAAAACACGAAACAAAGATGTTTAAACTTTCAGATGCATGGAGCAAAATGCTCGAAAAACTAGAATCATGGATAGATGCCCTGGTCCTGGGACTGCCCAATTTTGTGATGGCTGTCCTGGTCTTTATCATCGTCCTGATCCTGTCTAAATATATCAGTAATGTAGCCAGGAAATTACTTGACCGTAGTAAGTTACAAGACTCGATGAAGCACCTTATTTCCAGGATCGTGGCGGTTGTCATCATCATTTTTGGTCTTTTTCTTGTCCTGGGAATATTGAATTTAAGCAAAGCTTTGAATACCATTTTAGCAGGAGCCGGGGTAGTTGGTCTGGCGGTAGGGCTTGCACTGCAGGGAGCCTTGTCTAATACCTATTCCGGGATCATCCTCTCTTACGTTAAATATGTCAAATTCGGGGACTGGATAGAAAGCAATGGTTTTGCCGGGGAGGTTGTGGAAATTGATCTGCGTTCGGTTACCCTGAAGCAGCCCGATAATAATATGGTCTATATACCCAACAAATTAGTAGTAGAAAATCCTATTAAAAACTTTTCGACTACCTCGCAATCCAGGGTTATCCTCCATTGTGGGGTAGGCTATGACAGCGATCTTAGTTTTGTTCGTGACCTGGTCAAGAAGACGATTTCAGATAAGTTCGATGGGGTGGATAAAGACGATGTTATCTTTCTCTACAATGAATTTGGGGATAGTTCTATCAATTTTGAGACAAGGTTCTGGATAGATTCCACTAAGGCACTGGATATTCACAAGGCGCGTACGGAAGCTATGATCGCAATTAAATCTGCCTTCGACAAGGAAGGTATAGAAATTCCATTCCCGATCCGGACACTTGATTTTCCTGAAAGTGTAACTATCAGCAAACAGGATAAAAGCAGCGAATAATCAGAATTATACTGCTATTCTGCCGGGTGAGATCTGCCGAGTTAAAGTAGATTTTACCCGGTTTTTTGTTGGAAATAAAAGCTTCATTTTTAAGTATTTGAAAGGACTTCCGTGTTCCGTTAAATATTCTTCTTCACCTGTTAAAGCATCAAATTTTTACATGATAGGATTAAGCTCCCCGAAGTAAGGGGAGTAATTTTATAAAAAAATAAGATCATGATTATCTATATAACATTAGGAATTGCATTTGCCTTAGCGGGCCTGCTGATATTTGCCTTGGGAGCATTCCAGGATACATCGGATGAATCTCATATAGCATATAATGAACAGGAAGTTTTAAAACCAGTTTTTGAAGAAGAATATATGGAGATACCACTGGAACAAGTGGTAATCGCAGATAATACTGATGCGTCGTTAAAAGCCTTATCGGAGAAGATCAAGAGTTTTAAACAACGCAATGCCTTTTACCGGAATTCGGAATTCAGATTTATGGATGGGTCTGAAAATATCTACTAATTCACTATCCAAGATGCCAAGCGGTGTGCATCCGTAAAATCACCGTTAATTATTGATTATAATTTACTATGAGTACATACACAGATAAAGTAGGTTCCAAGCTGAACGACTTGCTTGAAAAAACCTACGACGCAGAAAAAGGATTTAAGAAAGCAGCCGAGAATACGAACCATGAAGGGTTAAAGGCATACTTTGAACAGAAGGCCGGCGAACGCTACAACTTTGGTCATGAATTAAAATCTGAACTAAAGCAATACGGCCAGGAAGTGGACAAGGGTGACAGTTTCACCAGTAAAGCCCACAGGGCCTGGATGGACGTCAAAGCAATGTTCTCAACCGATAATGAAGAGTCTATGCTGGAAGAAGCTATCCGCGGAGAGAAAGCAGCAGTTTCTGAATATGACGAGGTCCTTGCAGACACAGATCTTCCGCCAAGTACGCAGACATTGCTGGCGAGACAACAGCAAAAGATCAAAACCGGCCTGGAAACAATTAAACGTCTGGAAGACCTGAGTTAAATCAAAATTCCCCCGTAATTTTATCCTAAGATCCCACAATAGTGGGATCTTTTTGTTAAGAAAAGAGGGGATGGAAATATTCTTGGAATGTGTCATTAATTGCTGTCTTTGAATCATCCATATCACCTTTAAATGGAGTAATTAGAGCCTATGTATTACCGCTTATCAAATACAGCTCACCGGTCACAGATCGAACAGGAACTAGGGAAGCCATTCAAGTTTCCCCAGATCTATAAACCCCAGGCGTTGCTTAACGGGTTGGAGGAGACAACGCTCCCTGTGATCACTATGGGTGATCCTACATGGATCAACTATTCTATCTGGGGAATCTTACCTGAAGATTACCTGGAAGACTGGGAGTTTTTTCAAAACATCTATAATACCCTTAACCTGGGTAAGGAATCATTGGATTCTAACCTTTGGTATTCCGATGCGATAAAGAAAAGGAGGTGTATGGTGGTCACAACAGGCTTTTTTACTACTTACCTTCACGAAGGTGATATTTACCCTTACTACGTTCATGCCCCGGATTACAATCCATTCTGTATCGGGGGAGTTTATAACCAATTAGAAGATGGTTTTCTCACCTGCGCCCTGATCATCGTGCAACCGGATGATCTTATTTCCCGAATACAGACCGTAGACCGTGGGATGCCACTGATCATAGGGGAGGAAATGCGCAAGACCTGGTTAGATCCTGAAGCTCCTTCTGAACACATTGTTGAGATGATCAGGGATCCAGGAGGGTATACCTTGAAAGCGCACCCGATTGCCAAGGAATTCTATAAGAATAATATTTCCTATAACTCCATGTTGGATCCTGTTCTCTATAAGGGTATCCCCCACATGTTATAAGTGTGAAACCAGGTGGGCCTGACCCTCGATTTACAGTGGATAGCTGGTAATTGAAAAAACCCCTTTAATGCGTTAAATATTGCGGTTTTAACGTTAAGCCTTCTTTTAGGATTGAAGTATTTTTATGATATATAATCGGGGCTCCCGGTTAAGACCTAAATATTAACTATAAAAATTAAACATATGTTACGTTGGACCGTCATTTTTGTGATCCTGGCAATTGTCGCAGCCGTTTTCGGCTTTGGAGGCATAGCTGCAGGGGCCGCAAGTATAGCAAAAGTTTTATTCTTTATTTTCCTGGTACTTTTTGTACTCTCGCTGATATTCGGCAGGAAAAAGATATTGTAATAACCAGATTCAAATAATAATTTATAATCACTAAAAATCAATTTAAAATGAAAAAATTAGCATATATAGTATCATTCATGTTCACCTTTATGGTAGTCCTTTCTTCATGCAGGGATACAAATTCCGGTGAAAAGGTGGAAGATGGTATGGAGCAAGTAGGAGAAGGAATTGAAGAAGGTACTGAAGAATTAGGTAGAGATATTGAAGATGGTGCTGAAAAAGTAGGTAGAGATATCGAAGAAGGCGCTAAAGATGTGGAAAATGAAATTGATGAAGAAATTCATGAAGACGACCACGTCGATGATAACTAATCATCAGAGTTCCCCCAATTAAAAGCGTAAGGTAAAAAAGAAAGCCATTCTGTAAAGAATGGCTTTTTTAGTTATTCATCTTTAAGATCCTCTTCTAATTCTTCTTTTTCCTTGTCGTCCATCAGGGGGTGGTCTTCCTGCCCCAATCCAATGATCTTGATCATACTGACCACAGTATTATACAGCATAATTACGACTACTATTAATGCGGCACTCATAATACTGGTCATACCCAGGGAAGCATAATATACTATTGTGAACCAGTTGGTTGGGACATTTTCGGATTCCGTTATAGGCAGGTTAAAGAGCAGGAAAGTACTCAGCGCCCCGATCAATACCCAGGTATCAAATTTTGCAATTTGCATGATGTGTTCATAATGTTCTTTTTTCAGGCGGTTTTCTGTTCCGGAACTAAGGCTCAATACGGTGAGTAGTAAGGCCAGGATGGTGGCTGATGCTAGGACTATGGTATTACATAAGGTATTAATGCCGGAAACTGAATGCCTGATCAGTGTCTTTGCTTCATAACCACTGAGTTCGCCTAACATAAAATTTCCTGCACCCAGGATAGTCATAGCGATCAACGCCCCGGT
>JBFIMP010000242.1:0-4120 GCA_041611635.1 Christiangramia sp. | reverse complement strand
TCGATTGTCAAAAAAATCTTTGTGGGGAGAGCAGGATTCGAACCTGCGAAGTCGAAAGACAACAGATTTACAGTCTGTCCTCGTTGGCCGCTTGAGTATCTCCCCAATTTTACACTATTTCATAGAACCGTAGCTGAAACAGCTATGCCTCTGATGGTTTTTAAAACGGGTGCAAATTAAAGCAATTTTAAAGCACCATCCAAAGCATTTTTCAAAATTTCTGAAGATTATTTTTCAATCGTTTCAACCTTAAGGTTTTAATTTTCAAATTTTCTTCGAAACTTCGGTGTTTTCAGTATTTCAAGAGCCGATGGAGGGACTCGAACCCACGACCTGCTGATTACAAATCAGCTGCTCTAGCCAGCTGAGCTACATCGGCCTTTATGCTAACTTTTTCAGCATAAAAAAGTCCGCTATTTCTAACGGACTGCAAATGTATATAAATTATTCCTTTATCAAAAAATAATTTGAAAAAAAATCAGCTAAACATGAGCACTCATTTTTTCCTTTCGTTTGATCAACTGTCGCTGTAATGAGCTAACACACTCATCTACACAGGCTTCGAACTTACTGCAGGTTTTTTTCACGATGAGATCACCCCCTGGCACACTTATTAATATTTCTGTAATTTTATTCTCCTTGGCGCTTGTGTTCTGCACTTTAAAGAATACATCGGCATGGATTATCTTATCAAAATAGTTTTCTAGTTTATCAAGTTTTTTTTGGGTAAAATCAATCAGTTTTTGATCAGCATTGAAGTTTACGGACTGCAGATTCATTTTCATATCCTGTAGAATTTAATTAAACAAAATGATTAGTTAATCCTTATTGTTCCGGGGATGAGCCTGTTTATGTATTTTGCTCAGTTCCGCGATACTATTATGAGTGTAGACCTGGGTCGCTGCCAGACTGGAATGACCCAATAATTCTTTTACCGCATTTAGATTAGCTCCCTGGTTCAATAAATGAGTAGCAAACGAATGTCGCAGTATATGCGGACTCTTTTTTAGTTTGCCAGACACCTTACTAAAATAATTATTTATAACTCTATAAACAAAACTTTCATAGATTTTATCTCCACTGGAGGTTAAAAAAAGATGATCTCCCAGTAGGGCTCCATGATCAGCCGTTCTTCGCTCTAAATAAGCCCGCCCGGTTTTCACTACAGATGCAATCAAGGGGATATACCTTTCCTTATTTCTTTTTCCCAAAACTTTTAGAACACCAGAATCGAGATCGAGGTCCTGCAACCTTATATTTATCAACTCTATTCTTCTTATTCCTGTAGAATAGAATAACTCTACGATAAACCTATCTCTTATCCCCTCATAAGTAGAATCATCTATAATTTCAAGGGCTTTTAAGATCTCCGCTTCAGAGAAAGGTATCTGTATCTTTTTGGATGTTTTTAGGGCCTTATGTTTGATTAAAGGAGAAGATTCAATTTGACCGGTTTTCAAAAGAAAACGATAATAAGATTTAAGAGAAGATAGTTTCCTGTTGATAGTTCTATTGGCCAGGCCATATTCAGATAAGTCAACTACCCAACTTCTAATCTGGGAATAGTTCACCTCCACCAAAGAATCCTGGTTAAATGTTTTAAATATGAAATCCTGAAAATCGCAAAGGTCTCGGGAATACGCCGTAATGGTATGAGAGGAATATTTTTTTTCGAGCTCAAGGTAATCCAGAAAGTCAGAAAAAGGCATAAAAAAACTGTTGATAGACAAAGTTACTAAACTTTAGACTACCAACAGTTCTTAAAATTATTATGCGATCTTACAATCGTCTAGTTTAAATACTAGATGTCCTCTGCGTCTCTCAAATGCTGGATGTATTCAGCTTTTTGAATCTGAGCTCTACGCTCTACAGATGGCTTAGTAAAATGCTGACGATCTCTTAACTGGCGCATAGTTCCTGTCTTATCGAACTTTCGCTTGAAACGCTTAAGAGCTCTATCTATATTTTCTCCGTCTTTAACTGGTATAATTAACATAGTGTCATAACCTCCTCTCTTTTGGAATCGGCTGCAAAGATAATTGATTTCTATAAAACCCCAATACTTTTGCTATTTATTTCTACTAAAGTATTTTTCAGGCATATAAATATCAATTCTGTAAATTAGAGTCTAAAATTTACAGAGTATGAAATCTTTCATAAAAGCCCTTTTTACATTATTAACAATGTCCACCTCCACCCTATTTGGCTTCCAGGAGATGCAGGATATTACAATTGAGGTTATCCCGGTAAATGATAATGTATATATGCTAAAAGGTGCCGGAGGAAATATTGGAGTACTAACGGGTGACGATGGAGTTTTTATGATAGATGATCAGTTTGCCCCGCTTACCGAAAAAATTAAAAATGCCATAAAGACCATTAGTAATGAACCTATACGTTTTTTAATAAATACACATCATCACGGTGATCATACCGGGGGAAATTCAAATTTTAAAAAGGACGGCGCCCTGATTGTGGCTCATGAAAATGTTAGAAAAAGATGGAACAAAGAAGATACAGAGCCTGTAAACAATGGCCTACCCATCATAACTTTTAATGACAAGATGAACCTGCATATTAATAATAATGATATCATAATTGCCCATGTTCATAATGCGCATACCGATGGTGACGCTTTGATTTATTTTCCCCAATCCAATGTTTTACATACAGGAGACACTTTTTTTAATGGTATGTTTCCATTTATCGACCTTAATAGCGGCGGAAGTGTAGATGGGAATATAAAAGCTGCCGAAACAGGAATCTCCCTGATCAATGAGAATACGAAAATCATCCCAGGTCATGGGGCGATCGCCCATATATCTGATTATAAAGCTTACCTGAATATGTTGAAGACCATTCGGGAAAATGTGCAGAAAGCTATTGAAGAAGGTGTCTCTGAAGACGAGATTATAAATAATGAAAAACTTACCTCAGAATTCTTTACAGATCAGGCCGCCTCTAAATTCTTTATCGATGGACCTAAAATTCGGAGTACTTTCTATAAAAGTTTGAAAAAATAAACCCCGGAATAGATCCAGGGTTTAATGCAAAATCATAGCTCATAGCGCAATAATTACTTCGCTGCAGGCTTGTATTCTTTCTGGTCGATCACCATTTTGGCGAATGGAAAGACCATTTTCGCCTAAGTGATCTATCCGTCTCATTTAGCTGCAGGCTTGTATTCTTTCTGGTCGATCACCATTTTGGCGAATGGAAAGACCATTTTCGCCTAAGTGATCTATCCGTCTCATTTGGCTGCAGGCTTGTACTCTTTCTGGTCGATCACCATTTTGGCGATAATTTCTTTCAAAATTTCAGAAGTTCCACCACCAATAGGCCCAAGTCTGCTGTCTCTAAACATACGAGCCATAGGGTAATCCTCCATATAGCCATAACCACCTAACAATTGCAAACATTTATACATAACCTCATCTGCAATCTTAGTAGCCAAAAGCTTAGACATACTAGCCTCTTTCACCACATACTCACCATCATTCAATCTTTGGGTAGTAGCATAGTTGAATTCCTTAATAACCTCGACCTCACTCACCATTTCGGCCACCGAATGCCTCAAAGCCTGAAATTTATCCAGAGTTTTACCAAAAGCCTCTCGCTCTTTCATGTAACCCATCGCATAATCCAGGGCAAATTCAGACCTTGCATGGGCATTAATACCCATGATAAGACGCTCCATAGCAAAATGCTGCATGATATAACTAAAACCCTTTCCTTCTTCTCCCAGTAAATAATCTGCAGGAACCTCAACATTATCAAAAGCAAGCTCTGCAGTATCTGATGCTCTCCATCCAAGCTTATTAAGCTTAGTCGCCGAAATTCCTTTTAGCTTTTTATCCAAAAGAAAAATGCTCATTCCCTTATTCCCCTTTTCAGGATCTGTTTTTGCTGCTACCACATAAAAATCGGCATACACCCCATTAGTGATAAAGGTCTTGGAACCATTGATAATATATTTATCATCTTTTTTAACGGCGGTAGTTTTCATACCAGCCACATCTGAACCTCCAAAAGGTTCTGACACACAAAGACAGCCTATCTTTTCACCATTAATTGCTGGGGTAAGGTATTTCTCTTTAAGTTCATGACTGGCTTCAACCTT
>JBFIMP010000241.1:0-4172 GCA_041611635.1 Christiangramia sp. | reverse complement strand
TTATTTTGGTCATTTCGCAAGAAAGTATGGTAAGCAATTAAGCTTATTCGATAAAACCACGATCGTCCTTATCATCTATTCCAGTTTTAGCAATTCATTTACCTCAGATTTTATTGCTGTAGTAAAACTGGATGAATTACTAAAAATGGCTGCGATCGTACTGGTTCTTTTCTTTATTGTCTTCTTTGGTCTGGCCTATTTCTCAAAAATCCTTGGTTTTAATACAGAAGATAAAATAGCCGCTCAATTCTGCGGAACGAAGAAATCCCTCGTGCATGGCTCGGTGATGGTAAGAGTATTATTTGGCAATGCCGCAAATTCAGGGCTACTCCTATTACCAATAATGCTTTATCATTCCCTGCAACTGATACTGGTTGCATGGTACGCGGAAAAATACAGGAAAAGAAATATCGATCAATTGAAATCCTAAGGGTTAAGATATATTACGATATCGGCCAGGTTTATGATTAGCAGCACCCAACCAGCCACCAGCAGAAGACCTCCCAGTGGAGTAACTGGCCCTAGGATTTTAATCTTTTTTTCCTGGTAAGAACTCCAGGTTAATCCATAAATACTGAAAGAGAAAAGCAGTGTACCTAAAATAAAACACAAGGCCATTACATTTTGAATACCCGAAAGAAAAGGAAAGGTGATGCCGCAGATTATTAAAATTATAGCGTGGTACATCTGATATTTAACGCCCGTTTCAAAACTTTTAAGCTGATCCTCGTTAAACCTGTTTTTAAGGGCATGAGCTCCAAAAGCTCCAAGAATAACCGAAAGGCCACCGTTAATCCCTCCAATAATCAACACCAATTCTTTCATAAAGGCATATTAAAGAAAAAAGTCATTTCTAAAGAACCGAGTAATACATTAAAGCTGGATCTCAATTCAGTCGAAATGACTTTTTACAAATTTGAAATTTTATATTATTTACTTAAGTACATCTTTCTTCTCGAGTAAAGATCGTAGAATTCATCATCTTTCAAACTATCAATAAAGAGGATACTTTCCCCGGTACTCTTCATCTCAGGCCCTAATTGCTTGTTTACTTTCTGGAACTTATTGAAAGAGAACACGGGCTGCTTGATAGCATAACCTTCCAACTGAGGATTGAATTTAAAATCTTTCACCTTGTTGGCTCCCAGCATCACTTTCGTAGCATAGTTCACATATGGTTCTTTGTATGCCTTGGCAATAAAAGGAACCGTTCTAGATGCTCTAGGATTCGCTTCAATAATAAAGACCTTATCATCTTTGATCGCGAACTGGATATTGATTAAACCAACAGTATTTAATGCCAGAGCGATCTTCTTCGTGTGATCCTTGATTTGTTGCATCACCAGGTCTCCAAGATTAAATGGAGGTAGAAGCGCATTAGAATCTCCTGAATGGATTCCACAAGGTTCGATATGCTCCATGATACCAATGATGTAAACATCTTCACCATCGCAAATTGCATCGGCCTCGGCTTCTATAGCCCCATCAAGATAATGATCTAGAAGAAGCTTATTATTTGGGATCTTTCTTAACAGATCTACCACATGCTCCTCGAGTTCATCTTTATTAATCACAATCTTCATTCCCTGACCTCCAAGAACATAAGAAGGTCTTACCAGGATTGGAAAATCAAGTTCATCTGCCAGGGCAAGTGCCTCGTCTGCATTCTCAGCTGTTCCGAAATCTGGATAGGGAATATCATTATCCTGAAGCAGCTTAGAAAAACTACCTCTGTCTTCTGCAAGATCCAGAGCTTCAAAACTGGTTCCCATGATCTTCACACCATACCTATTCAGCTTTTCAGCAAGTTTAAGGGCAGTCTGCCCCCCTAATTGTACAATAACCCCATCAGGCTTTTCATGCCTAATAATGTCGTATATATGCTCCCAGAAGACCGGCTCAAAGTATAACTTGTCTGCCGTATCAAAATCTGTAGAAACCGTTTCAGGGTTACAGTTAATCATGATTGTTTCGTAACCACATTCTGAAGCAGCAAGTACTCCATGAACACAGCTATAATCAAATTCGATCCCCTGTCCTATCCTGTTAGGACCAGATCCAAGAACGATAATTTTTTTTCGGTCTGAAACCTCGCTCTCATTGGCCGTATAGAATTTACCTTCTTTAGATTTAATCCCCTCTTCAAAAGTTGAATAATAATATGGGGTAGCCGCTTTAAATTCAGCTGCACAGGTGTCAACCAGTTTATATACCCGGTTAACCCCCAGTTCCTCACGCTTACTGTAAACTTCACTCTCCCAGCAATCCAGCATGTGTGCTATCTGCCTGTCGGCAAAACCTTTTTGCTTAGCTTCAAGAAGTAATTCTTTAGGCAGCGAATGAATATCGTAGGTAGATATTTCATTTTCAAGTGCATGAAGTTCTTCGTATTGCTTTAAAAACCACATGTCGATCTTGGTGATCTCATGTATCCTGCTAAGTGGGATTCCCATCTGTATAGCATCGTAAATCACAAATACTCGATCCCAGCTTGGATTAGTTAATTTATCTATAATCTGGTCATAATCCTTATAACCTTTACCATCTGCACCTAAACCATTTCTTTTGATTTCCAGAGACTGGGTAGCCTTATGCAGTGCCTCCTGGAAAGATCTTCCTATCCCCATTACCTCTCCAACAGATTTCATCTGCAGACCTAAAGTACGATCGGCTCCTTCAAATTTATCAAAGTTCCAACGCGGTATCTTAACGATTACATAATCCAGTGAAGGTTCAAATAAAGCCGAAGTAGATTTGGTAATTTGATTTTCCAGCTCATCTAAATGGTATCCCAAAGCGAGCTTTGTAGCTACTTTTGCAATAGGATATCCTGTAGCCTTGGAAGCTAAAGCAGAAGACCTGGATACCCGAGGGTTAATCTCTATGGCATAAATATCTTCTTTTTCATCTGGACTCACGGCAAACTGCACATTACATCCACCCGCAAAGTCTCCAATACTTCTCATCATTTTGATGGCCATATCCCTCATTCGCTGGAAGGCGCTATCGCTTAAGGTCATCGCAGGAGCAACGGTAATGGAATCACCTGTATGGATTCCCATAGGATCCATATTCTCTACCGTACAGATAATTACTACGTTGTCATTTTTGTCACGAAGCAATTCTACCTCGTATTCTTTCCACCCCAGTAATGCTTTATCGATCAAAACCTCGTGAATTGGAGAAGTTTCCAACCCGTAAGTTAACATCTCATCAAAATCTTCAGCACGATGAACAAAACCGGCTCCACCGCCTCCAAGAGTAAATGAGGCTCTAATCACAAGTGGATATCCAAATTCCTGAGCAACTTCTTTACCCTGTAAATAGGAAGTAACCGTCTTTGCCGGAGCAACCGGAATTCCAATTCTACCCATCAACTGTTTGAACTGCTCTCTATCTTCACAAATATTGATCGCGTCTATATCAACCCCAATCAATTTCACATTGAAATCTGACCATATCCCTTTCTCATCTGCTTCAATACAAAGGTTAAGCGCGGTTTGCCCTCCCATGGTAGGAAGCACTGCATCAATTTCAGGATGATCTTTTAATATCTCTATTAAAGATTTTGTGGTAAGAGGTTTCAAATATACATGATCGGCCATAGATGGGTCGGTCATGATGGTTGCAGGGTTCGAATTTATCAGAATTGTTTTTATTCCGTCTTCTCTTAAAGAACGTAAAGATTGGGTTCCGGAATAATCGAATTCACAGGCCTGTCCTATAACAATTGGTCCAGATCCTATGATTAAAACGCATTTAATGTCTTTGTTTCTTGGCATAATAATGTGTTGTGTTTGCGTTAGTTGTGTTGGGACTAAAAATAAGAAGCGTCTGGGTATAAAAAAAGGCGTTACTTAAAAAGTAACACCTTTATTATTTCGAACACTGAATTTCATTAGTGTTTATGTCTGTTTTCAGAAGATACAGATAATTTCTTTCTACCTTTAGCTCTTCTACGAGCAAGGACTTTTCTTCCGTTAGCACTAGCCATACGCTCTCTAAATCCGTGCTTATTTTTTCTTTTCCTTTTAGATGGTTGAAACGTTCTTTTCATTGTGAATATCTTTTATCTTCTGTAAATTCGTTTTGTCTGTCTTTAAAACTGCGTGCAAATATACAAAGCTTTTTAAGTACTGCAAATACTAAATTAAAATAATTTTTAATTGTTT